>NZ_JAYFUI010000195.1:0-18521 GCF_034961125.1 Pseudomonas machongensis
GGTCGAGATGCGCACCGAAATGAAACTGATGCACCAGCGCCTGAAAACCACCACGGTGTACGTGACCCACGACCAGATCGAGGCCATGACCCTGGGTGACAAGGTCGCGGTGATGAAGGACGGCATCATCCAGCAGTTCGGTACGCCCCAGCAGATCTACAACGATCCGGCCAACCTGTTCGTCGCCAGCTTCATCGGCTCGCCACCGATGAACTTCATCCCGGTGCGCATCAGCAAGCAGGACGGGCGCCTGTTCGCCCTGCTCGACAGCGGCCAGGCCCGCTGCGAACTGCCCCTGGGCGCTGCCAGCGAAGCGCTGGACGGCCGCGAAGTGATCCTCGGCGTGCGCCCTGAGCAGATCGCACTCGGTAGCGCCGAAGGCAACGGCTTGCCGGCGGTGCGTGCAGAAGTGCAGGTCCTGGAACCTACCGGGCCGGACCTGCTGGTGTTCGTCACCCTCAACCAGACCAAGGTCTGCTGCCGGTTGGCGCCGGACGTCGCCTGCAATGTCGGCGACAGCCTCAACCTGCAGTTCGATCCGGCGCGGGTCCTGCTGTTCGACGCGAGCAGCGGCGAGCGCCTGGACCTGCCGGCAGCGGACGCTCCAGCCAAGGACAACGTGACACGTATCAAGGGACGTTGAAGCAAGCAAACCATCGATAACAAGAAAAGAGGAAACAAGGGATGGACCATCGCAAGCGTATCAAGGCACTAGGCTCGCTGACCCTGCTCGCCCTCGTTGGCAGCAATGGCGCGCATGCTGCCGAGGCTTTCTCCAGCGAGTCGAAATGGATGACTGGCGACTGGGGTGGGGCTCGCACCGAGCTGTTGGAAAAAGGCTATGACTTCACCCTCGACTACGTCGGTGAAGTGGCCGGTAACCTGCACGGTGGCTACAACAACGACAAGACCGCGCGCTACAGCGACCAGTTCGCCCTCGGCGCGCACCTGGACCTGCAGAAGATCCTCGGCTGGCACGATGCGGAGTTCAAGCTGGCGATCACCGAGCGTAGCGGTCGCAACCTGTCCAACGACCGCATCAGCGACCCGCGCGCCGGGCAGTTCAGCTCGGTGCAGGAAGTCTGGGGCCGCGGCCAGACCTGGCGCCTGACGCAGATGTGGGTCAAGCAGAAGTACTTCGACGGCGCGCTGGACGTGAAGGTCGGCCGCTTCGGTGAAGGCGAGGATTTCAACAGCTTCCCTTGCGACTTCCAGAACCTGGCGTTCTGCGGTTCGCAGGTGGGTAACTGGGTGGGTGGTATCTGGTACAACTGGCCGGTCAGCCAGTGGGCGCTGCGGGTGAAGTACAACATCACGCCGGAGTTCTTCGTCCAGGTCGGTGCCTACGAGCAGAACCCGTCCAACCTCGAGACCGGCAACGGCTTCAAGCTCAGTGGCAGCGGGACCAAGGGCGCGATCCTGCCGGTGGAGATGGTCTGGTCGCCGAAGGTCAACGGCCTGCCGGGCGAATACCGCCTGGGCTATTACTACAGCACCGCCAAGGCCGACGACGTCTACGACGACATCAACGGCAACCCGCAGGCGTTGACTGGCCAAGCCTTCAAGTCGCACTCGAGCAAACATGGCTGGTGGGTCGTGGCCCAGCAGCAGGTCACCGCGCACAACGGCGATGCCAACCGCGGCCTGAGCCTGTTCGCCAACTTCACCGTGCACGACAAGGCGACCAACGTGGTCGACAATTACCAGCAGGTGGGCATGGTCTACAAGGGCGCCTTCGATGCACGGCCCAAGGATGATATCGGCTTCGGCATCGCCCGCATTCACGTCAATGACGACGTGAAGAAGCGCGCCGAACTGCTCAACGCCCAGAGCGGTATCAATGACTACGACAACCCTGGCTTCGTACCGCTGCAGCGCACCGAGTACAACGCCGAGCTGTACTACGGCTTCCACGTCACCAACTGGCTGACCGTGCGGCCGAACCTGCAGTACATCAAGAGCCCTGGCGGTGTGGACGATGTCGACAACGCGTTGGTCGCAGGCTTGAAGATTCAGTCGTCATTCTGAGAAAAATTGTTGTAAATTTACGCCATCCATCCCCATCCCCCGAGATCCACTGTTCTTCAGTGGATCTCGGGCTTGGGTAAAGACAGCGCTATCTCAAACAACAAGAGCTTTCCGAACATGTCTGAACATCCGCTCCATCGCTTTTTCACTTCGCAGCGGCCACGGCCGGTTTTCGAGTGGGAGCGTTACCAGCAGCGCGATGTCCTGATCATCGATCACCCGCGCTGCCAGGCGGTGTTCAGCCGCCAGGGCGCACAGTTGCTGCACTTTCAGCCGAGCGGCGAGAAACCCTGGTTGTGGTGCGCCGAGCAATGGCCACAGGTCGGTGCGATCCGTGGCGGCGTGCCGGTGTGCTGGCCCTGGTATGGCCGTCATCCCAGCGAGGACCTGTGGCCGGCCCACGGCTGGGGGCGCTTGCTGGACTGGAAGCTGCTCGACAGCCGCGAGGACGAGGAGGGCGTCACGCTCAAGTGGCGCCTGGACCTGTGCGACTGGCAGGTCGACTTGCACGCCCGGCTGGGCTCGAGCATGGAACTGCGCCTGTGCACCGAGCACCAGGACAGCGAGCCCTGCCAGCTGAGCCACGCATTGCTCGCGTTCTGGCGCATCAGCGACGTGTCGCAGATTGCCTTGTCAGGCCTTGAGGATATCGACGGCTACGACCGCCTCAACCGCCAGGCCTGCCGTGAAGACGGCGTGCTCACGCTCAACGGGGGGTGCCAGAAGGTCTACCCCGGTACACCGAAAGTGCAGTTGCATGACTCGGCCTGGGGGCGTGACCTGTGCATCGACACCAGCGACAGCGACGACACGGTGGTCTGGCACCCGGGTAATCGCCCATTGATGGGAGTGAGCGGGCGCGAGAGCCAGGGCTTCGTCTGCGTCGAGGCTGCCAGTGGCAGCGGCGAGGGCCTGAGCCTGGCGCCTGGGCAGCGCGCGCAGTTGCGGCTGCAGGCGCATCGGCTCAGCTGAGTCAGCTGTCTTCGGCAGGGTAGCGGCTGGCGTTGAGGCTTTCCTTGATCTTGCGCAGGTGTGGCTGGAAATCCGAGCCGCGGCGCAGGGTCATGCCGGTCGCCAGTACATCGAGCACCGTCAACTGGATGATGCGCGAGGTCATCGGCATGTAGATGTCGGTGTCCTCCGGCAACGGCAGGTGCAGGCTCATGCTGCAAGCCTTGGCCAGTGGCGAGCCGGCGGCCGTGATACCCAGCACCGAGGCGCCGTTTTCCCTGGCCTGCTTCGCCACTTCGACCAGTTCGCGGGTGCGCCCGGTGTAGGAAATGATCACGAACAGGTCACCGGTGTGCGCGACCGACGCCAGCATGCGCTGCATCAGCACGTCGGGATGCGCCGACACCGCTAGGTTGAAGCGGAAGAACTTGTGCTGGGCGTCCATGGCCACCGGGGCCGAGGCGCCCAGGCCGAAGAAGTGGATCTGCCGGGCCTGGATCATCATGTCCACGGCGCGGCTGACCTGCTGCGGGTCGATCTGCTGGCAGGCGCTGTCGAGCGAAGCGATGGCGCTGGCGAAGATCTTCTGGGTATAGGCCGCCGGATCGTCGTCGGCTTCCACTGCGCGGCTCACGTAGGCGGCGCCACTGGCCAGGCTCTGCGCCAGTTGCAGCTTGAGTTCGGGGTAGCCGCTGACGCCGAACGAGCGGCAGAAGCGGTTGACGGTCGGTTCGCTGACCTTGGCCGCCTGGGCCAGGGCGGCAATGCTGAAACGGGTGGCTTGTTGCGGGTTGAGGAGGATGACTTCGGCGACTTTGCGTTCGGCCTTGTTCAGCTCGTCGAGGCGTCCCTGGATCTGTTCCAGGAGGTTTCGCACACGGTCCATGGGATGTCCTTGGGTCGGAAAGACGGCCGGCTGAGGGAACAGTCGGCTTTTTGCACGGTTGTCTATCGTACTGATGGTGGGATTGTCATACCACTTGTCTGTAATCGCTGTACGAGATGTTGTTATTTTTACTACATCGCGCTTGAAAATTGTCATCGAAAACGGTATTTCTAGGCCAACTTTAATAAAAGAACCAACATCATGGTTGCTATCAGTGTAGAACCTTGCACATTCGCCCTCTTTGGCGCCCTTGGCGACCTGGCGTTGCGCAAGCTGTTTCCTGCCCTCTACGAACTGGACCGCGCCGGCCTGCTGCATTCGGATACCCGGCTGCTGGCCCTGGCCCGCGAAGCCGGTACTCCCGAGCAGCACCTGGCGAACATCGAAGCCCAGCTGCGCCGCTTCGTGCCGGCGGCCGATATCGAACCCCAGGCCCTGCAACGGTTTCTCGACCGCCTGAACTACCTGCACCTGGACTTCGTCCAGCCCGAAGGCTACCAGGCCCTGGCCGAGCAGGCCGGTGAAGGGCAGCCACTGATCGCCTATTTCGCCACTGCGGCGGCGGTCTACGGGGCCATCTGCGAAAACCTCGACAAGGCCGGCCTGGCATCGCGCACCCGCGTCGTGCTGGAAAAACCTATCGGGCACGACTTGGAGTCGTCACGTCGGGTCAATGACGCCGTAGCGCGCTTCTTCCCCGAAAGCCGGGTCTATCGCATCGACCACTACCTGGGCAAGGAAACGGTCCAGAACCTCATTGCCTTGCGCTTTGCCAACAGCCTGTTCGAAACCCAGTGGAACCAGAACTCCATCTCCCACGTGGAGATCACCGTTGCCGAGAAAGTCGGTATCGAAGGCCGCTGGGGCTACTTCGACAAGGCTGGCCAGTTGCGCGACATGATCCAGAACCACTTGTTGCAGCTGTTGTGCCTGATCGCCATGGACCCGCCCAGCGATCTGTCGGCCGACAGCATCCGCGACGAGAAGGTCAAGGTGCTCAAGGCGCTGGCACCGATCACCGGTGAGGGGCTGAGCACCCGTGTGGTGCGCGGCCAGTACATCGCCGGCTACAGCGACGGCACCCCGGTGCCGGGCTACCTGGAAGAAGAGAACGCCAACGCCCAGAGCGACACCGAAACCTTCGTCGCCCTGCGCGCCGACATCCGCAACTGGCGCTGGTCGGGCGTGCCGTTCTATCTGCGTACCGGCAAGCGCATGCCGCAGAAGCTGTCGCAGATCGTCATCCACTTCAAGGAGACGCCGCACTACATCTTCGCGCCGGAGCAGCGTTTGCAGATCGGCAACAAGCTGATCATCCGTCTGCAGCCCGACGAAGGTATCTCGCTGCGGGTGATGACCAAGGAGCAGGGGCTGGACAAGGGCATGCAACTGCGCAGCGGCCCTCTGCAACTGAATTTTTCCGACACCTGGCGCAGCGCGCGGATTCCGGATGCCTACGAGCGTTTGCTGCTCGAAGTGATGCGTGGCAACCAGAACCTGTTCGTGCGCAAGGACGAGATCGAGTACGCCTGGACCTGGTGCGACCAGTTGATCGCCGGCTGGAAGAACGCCGGTGACGCGCCCAAGCCGTATGCGGCCGGGTCCTGGGGCCCGATGAGCTCGATTGCACTGATCACACGCGATGGGAGAGCCTGGTATGGCGATATCTGAACTGCAATTGCCGGCGACCGTGAAGGTTCACGCGCTGACAGACGCCAAGCGCCTGGCCGCGACGCTGGCCAGTGACGTGGCCGAGCGCCTGCGCGCCGCCATCGCCAGCAAGGGCCAGGCCTGCGTGGTGCTGTCTGGCGGGCGTAGCCCGGTACCGTTCCTTGAGCAACTGGCCCTGGAAAAACTCGACTGGTCGAAGGTGACCGTGTCGCTGGCCGACGAGCGCTGGGTGCCGGTCGAGCATGCCGACAGCAATGCTGGGCTGCTGGCCCGGCACTTGCTCAAGGGTGAGGCGGCCAAGGCGCGGTTCATGGGCCTGTACCAGCGCGCCGACAACCTCGACGCCGCGGCCCAACAGGCCGACCAGGTGCTTGCCGACCTGCCGCCGATCGACGTGCTGGTGTTGGGCATGGGCGACGATGGCCACACCGCATCGCTGTTCCCGGCCAGCCCGAACCTGGCCGAGGGCCTCGATCCGAAGAGCGCGCGCCGCTGCCTGCCATTGCTGGCACCGAGCGTGCCACACCAGCGCTTGTCGATGACCCGTGCGCTGCTGTCGAGCGCTGCTTTCATCGCTCTGTCCGTGCAGGGGCCAGGCAAACTCGCTACCCTGCGCGCCGCTCTGGCTGGCGACGACCTCACGCAAATGCCCATTCGCGCCTTTCTTCACGACCCCCTGGACATCTACTGGTGCCCATGAGCCAAGGATCCACTGTCATGACCACGCTTGAACGCCCACAACCTTTGCTCTCGATGGCCGAGAAAGCCGCCCGGATCGATGAGATCTGCGGCAAGGCGCGCATCCTGCCGGTGATCACCATCGCCCGCGAGGAAGACATCCTGCCGCTGGCCGACGCCCTGGCAGCCGGTGGCATCCGTACCCTGGAGGTGACCCTGCGTTCGCAGCACGGCCTCAAGGCCATCCAGGTGCTGCGTGAGCAGCGTCCTGAGCTGTGCATCGGTGCCGGTACCGTGCTCGATCCTGCGATGTTCGCGGCCGTGGAAGCGGCGGGTGCGCAATTCGTGGTGACGCCGGGAATTACCCGCGAGGTGCTCGAAGCCGGTGTGCAGAGTGATATTCCGCTGCTGCCGGGAATCAGCACGCCGTCGGAAATCATGGCGGGCTACGCACTTGGCTATCGTCGCTTCAAACTGTTCCCTGCCGAGATCGTTGGCGGCGTGGCAGCGATCAAGGCCTACGGCGGCCCGTTCGGCGATATCCGCTTCTGCCCCACCGGCGGGGTGAATCCGGCCAACGCGCGCAACTACATGGCGTTGCCGAATGTGATGTGCGTGGGCGGGACCTGGATGCTGGATAGCAGCTGGATCAAGAACGGTGACTGGGCGCGGATCGAAGCCTGCAGTGCCGAGGCGATGGCACTGCTGGACTGATACGAATTTCGTTGTGTGCTGTACGGCTTGTGGGGCGCTTGGTCGGCGCCCCTTTTTTTATGTGCAGGTTTTGCCTCCATCATGGCCCGCCATGAAATGAAAAAGCCCGCATCAACCGATGCGGGCTCTGTGTGCTGCGCGTGCGGTTACGCCGCCTTGGCAGCCTGCTGGCTCAGCGAGCGGTTCAATGCACTGAACAGTGCCTTGAAGCTTGCGGTGGTGATGTTCTCATCGATACCCACGCCATGCACCGGACGACCGCCGGCCACACGCAGTTCGATGTAGGCTGCGGCCTTGGCATTGGTACCTGCACCGATGGCGTGCTCGTTGTAGTCCATGATCTCGACCGCGATCGGCAGGCCAGCTACCAGGGCTTCGAGGGCACCGTTGCCCTTGCCGCGCCAGTGCAGGGTGGTTTCGCCTTCGCCGGCGACTTCCACTTCCACGGCACTGCTGCCGTTCTCTTCCTGCAGACGATGGCTGACCAGGGCGTAAGGGGCGTTGGCCTGCAGATACTCTTTGTGCAACAGGCTGTAGATCTGCTGGGCAGTCATTTCCAGGCCGAGACGGTCGGTCTCGCCCTGAACCACCTGGCTGAACTCGATCTGCATGCGGCGCGGCAGGCTGATGCCGTATTCCTGTTCGAGCAGGTAGGTGATACCGCCCTTGCCGGACTGGCTGTTGACGCGGATGACCGCCTCGTAGCTGCGGCCGATGTCGGCCGGGTCGATCGGCAGGTACGGCACTTCCCACAGCTCGCCGTCCTGCTGCTTGGCGAAGCCCTTGCGGATGGCGTCCTGGTGCGAGCCGGAGAAAGCGGTATGCACCAGGTCACCAACGTACGGATGGCGTGGGTGCACCGGCAGCTGGTTGCACTCTTCGACGACCTTGCGCACGCCGTCGATGTCGGAGAAGTCCAGTTGCGGGTCGATACCCTGGGTGTAGAGGTTCAGCGCGAGCGTGACCAGGTCGACGTTGCCGGTACGCTCACCGTTGCCGAACAGGCAGCCTTCGGCGCGGTCGGCACCCGCCATCAGGCCCAGCTCGGTGGCGGCGATGCCGGTGCCACGGTCGTTGTGGGTGTGCAGGCTGATGATCACGCTGTCGCGGCGGCTGACGTTGCGGCAGAACCATTCGATCTGGTCGGCGTAGACGTTTGGCGTGGCGACTTCCACGGTGGCCGGCAGGTTGAGGATGATCTTGTGCTCAGGGGTCGGGTTCCACACCTCGATCACCGCGTCGCACACTTCCTTGGCGAACTCAAGCTCGGTGGCGCTGAAGGTTTCTGGCGAGTACTGGAAGGTCCAGTGCGTTTCGGGCTGCTGGGCGGCGTACTTGACGAACAGCTTGGCGGCGTTCACCGCGATGTCCTTCACGCCTTGCTTGTCCTGGTTGAAGACGATGCGGCGGAACGCCGGGCAGGTGGCGTTGTACAGGTGCACGATGGCTTTCTTCGCGCCGCGCAGGGACTCGAAGGTCCGGGCGATCAGGTCTTCACGGGCCTGGGTCAGTACCTGGATGGTGGTGTCGTCGGGGATGTGGCCATCTTCGATCAGGGTACGCACGAAGTCGAAGTCAGTCTGCGAGGCAGACGGGAACGACGCCTCGATCTCTTTCACGCCAACCTGCACCAGGGTTTTCCAGAAACGCAGCTTCTTCTCTGCGTCCATCGGCTCGATCAGCGACTGGTTCCCGTCACGCAGGTCGGAGCTGCACCAGATTGGTGCCTGGGTGATGGCCTTCGATGGCCAGGTACGGTCTGGCAGGTCGATGGTCGGGAAGGCGCGGTATTTCTTCGACGGGTCTTTGAGCATGGACATTTGGAGCAATCCTTTAATGTGCGGCCTGATCGGGCCTGCCAAGCGATAACGAGATGAAGAGGCGAGGCGACGCGGTTCACCCAGGTAGTCGTGCACTGACCAGGCAAAGGCTGCGGTGTTGGCGGAGCAGAATGAGGGTGATCGAGGTTTTCATGCCCTCAACCCTAACCAGTGGAAGTGGGGGATGGCAAGTGTTCAAAAAAAATTGAGAGGAATGCTTAAAAAAAGCATTTGAGTGAGATTTTATGGCTGCAGCTTGGTTTTTATTGATTTTTTATTGTGCCGAGGTTTGCTGCTGCGCAAGGTGGTGCGACTGCGGCGCGGCTATCGCGGGACAAGCCCGCTCCCACAGGAAATCCCCGGTGTGAGCGGGCTTGTCACCGATCTCAGGGCTGGAACGCCCCGATGAAGATCGCCGGGTCCACTCGAGCATCGTTCAGGCTGACGTTCCAGTGCATGTGCGGCCCGGTGGCCCGGCCCGTGGAGCCGACCTTGCCGACCACGTCGCCGCGGCGCAGCACCTGCCCCGGTCGCACATCGACCTTGGACATGTGGCAGAACATGCTGATGAAACCCTGGCCATGGTCGACGAACACCGTGCGGCCATTGAAGAAGTAGTCGCCAACCAGGATCACCTTGCCGTTGGCCGGGGTCTTGATCGGGGTGCCGGCGGGTACGGCGAAGTCCAGCCCGGCGTGGGGGTTGCGCTCTTCGCCATTGAAGAAGCGGCGCACGCCGAACTTGCTCGACAGTGGGCCGTTGACCGGCTTGTCGAGGATCAGGTTGCTCGGCACGCCCGGGCTGAAGCTGCGGTAGGCCTTGACCTGTTCGGCCAGCTCGCGGTCGATGCGCTTGAGGTCATCCGGCTCGGGATTGACCTGGCGCTTGTTCTTAAGGGTGATGTGCTGCTCCGGGTATTTCTTGCTGCCCACGTTGAAGGACAGGGTGCGAGAACCTTGGCTGAGGGTGGCTGCGCCGGGTTTCTGCGTCAGCGGAATACCGACGATGGCCAGCCAGGTGTCCTGTTCCTTGACCACCAGCACCGGCTTGCCGTCGAAGCGCGCGCTCGGTGCACTGGCGGCAGGGCCGAGATCGACCACCGCCACGCCGCCGGGGACCGGCTTGTTGAGGGTGCGGGTGATGTAGCTGGCCTGGGCCGTGGCGGCCAGCAGCAGGGCGCAGAGTGCGAGCAGGGGGGCAAGCAGGCGGGGCATGTGTCAGTCCAGTAGGGAGAGGGTGACCGGAGTCTGGTGGTTGTCTTCGACCCGGACCTGCAGTTCGCCTTCGTTCAGGCGTGCGGTCAGGCGCTGGCCGTTGCGGGTCTGGGCGGCGCTGCGGATGGCCTGGCCGCGCTCGTCGAGCAGGATGCTGTAGCCGCGGGCCAGGGTGGCCAGTGGGCTGACCACTTGCAGCGTCTGCAATTGCGCCTGGAAGCGCTGGCGACGGTCCTTGAGCGTTTCGCGCATGGCCCGCGGCAAGCGCTCGGCGAGGCTGTCCAGGCGCTGTCCGAGCAGCTTGAGGGCGCGCCCGGGATGCTGCGCGGCCAGACGCATGTCGAGGCGGCTCAGGCGTTGCTGGCGCTGGCTCATGTCGAGCATGAAGGCGCGGCGCAAGCGCATGTCCAGCTCATCCAGGCGTTGGGCCTGCTGGCGCAGGCGTTCACCGGGGTGACGCAGGCGACGGGCCAGTCCTTCCAGGCGCAGGCGATCGTGGCTCAGGCGGTGCTGCATGCGCAGCAGCAGGCGGCGTTGCAGGCTGTCGAGACGCTGCTGCAGGCCGCTGTTGTCAGGCGCGAGCAGTTCGGCGGCCGCCGAAGGCGTCGGTGCGCGCACGTCGGCCACGAAGTCGCTGATCGACACGTCGGTCTCATGGCCCACCGCACTGACGACGGGTGTCACGCAGGCGGCGATGGCACGTGCGACGGCTTCTTCGTTGAAGCACCAGAGGTCTTCCAGCGAGCCGCCGCCACGGGCCAGGATCAGTGCATCGAAGCCGAGGCTGTCGGCCCGCTGCAAGGCCCGCACGATCTGGCCAATGGCTTCGCGCCCCTGTACTGCCGTGGGGATCAGGTTGAGTTCGACTTGCGGTGCACGGCGGCGGAATACACTGATGATGTCGCGGATCACCGCGCCGGTGGGCGAGGTTACGATGCCGATGCGTCGCGGGTGAGCCGGCAGCGGCTGCTTGCGTTCGGCACTGAACAGCCCTTCGTTGCCGAGCTTTTCCTTCAAGGCTTCGAAGGCCAGGCGCAAGGCGCCATCACCGGCGGGCTCGACGGTATCGACGATCAACTGGTAATCACCGCGCCCCTCGAACAGCGAGACCTTGCCGCGCACCTTGACCGCCAGGCCGTCACGCAGGGCCTGGCGGACCCTGACAGCGTTCTGCCGGAACAATGCGCAGCGGATCTGGGCGCCGCTGTCCTTGAGGGTGAAGTACAGGTGGCCGGAGGCCGGGCGGGCGAGGTTGGATATCTCGCCTTCCACCCAGACACTGCGGAACACGTCTTCGAGCAGCACACGGGCGCGGCCGTTGAGCTGGCTGACGGTGAGGACCTCGCGGTCCAGGCCGAGTCGTTCGAAAGGGTCTCTGATCATGCCGGGCATGATAAGGGGCAGGGTGGGGGGGTTATCAAGGTCAAATCCTGTAAGCTCCAGTGTATTTCCAGCCCACCCCCAAAGGACTACCTCAGGACTCGGCACGATGCTCGAACTTCTCCCCGCTACCCCATTGGAATGGCTCCCCATCCTGCTGGCCGTCGCCGCCGCCTACATCGTCTTCGGCATCGCCGGCTTCGGTACCGCCTTGGTGGCCGGCCCGGTACTGATCCACTTCATGCCGTTGTCGCGGATCATCCCCCTGCTGGTGCTGCTGGACTTCGTCGCCGCCTTCGGCAACCTGCTGCCCTCGCGCCGCGATGTGGTTCGCGGCGAACTGCTGCGTTTGCTGCCGTGCATGGCAGTGGGTTGTACCTTGGGCGTGGTGTTCCTGCTGCACCTGAAATCCGACCTGCTGTTGTTGCTGATGGGCCTGTTCGTTACCGCCTATGCTATCTACAGCCTGGCGGTGAAGGTGCGGCCCGCGAAGCTGTCCGGGCTGTGGGCGGTGCCGATGGGCACGATTGGCGGGCTGTTCGGGGCACTGTTCGGCAGCGGTGGCTTCCTCTATGCGATCTACTTGAGCGCCCGGCTGGAGGTGAAGGAGCAGGTACGCGCTACCCAGAGCGCGCTGATCAGTTGCAGCACCCTGGTGCGCCTGTCGCTGTTCCTGATCGCCGGGGTCTATGCCGACGCCAGCCTGTTGATGCTGGCTGCCTGCCTGCTGCCGGTGATGTTCGCAGGGCTCTGGGTCGGCAGGCGCCTGAGCCTGAAACTGTCCCGCGAAGCCTTCGTGCGGCTGGTCACCTGGCTGGTGCTGGCCAGCGGGGTGGCGCTGATCGGTCGCTACCTGAGCGGCTGAGCAGGGCGTAGAATTACGCGATTACCGCAGTTTTCAGGCCCGTCCCGTTCATGAACACCCAGAGCATCATCGTCCCCAAGCAGTCCACTGTTCCGGTTCACGAGGCCCGTGCCAGGGCGATCCTGCGCTGGCTGGTGCGCGAGAAGATCGTCGAGGAGCAACTGAGCACCTGCGGGCGCACCGGCAACCGCATGGGGCATGCCCTGGCCCAAGGCGCGCGCAAGGTGGCGCTGCATCCCGAGAAACTGCCCTTCGGCGAGCCGGTCAACGGCCTGGAGGTGATGCTCAAGCGCTGCATCTATACCCCCACCGACGGTTTTCGCGAGGAAGCGGGGTGCCCTGAGTGTCGGCGTGAGGTCGGCGAGCCGCTGTTCGAAAGCCTGGAAGAGTGGATGCCCGGCGTCAGTGACAACTTCACCTGCCCCCTGTGCGGCTTCGAGGACGACATCAACGGCTTTCTTTATCTGCAACCCTGTGCCTTTTCCAACCTGGGGTTCATCTTCAACAACTGGGGCGAGGCCGGGTTTACCCAGGCGTTTCTCGACAGTTTCGCCGACTGGCTGGATCAGCCGGTCGCCGTGGTGCAGGTGAAGGTGGCCTGAGCGGCAGGAACTGGACCGAAGGCCCCTTTTTTGCATTGAGCGGCGCGCCATGGATGAGTATAATGGCGCGCTTCCATTTTTCCCGCCCGGGAGCCCCCGCGATGCTGCGTATCAGCCAAGAAGCCCTGACCTTCGACGATATCCTCCTTGTACCTGGTTACTCCGAGGTACTGCCTAATGAAGTCAGTCTCAAGACCCGTTTGACCCGTGGCATCGAGCTGAACATTCCACTGGTCTCCGCTGCCATGGATACCGTGACCGAAGCACGCCTGGCCATCGCCATGGCTCAGGAAGGCGGCATCGGCATCATCCACAAGAACATGACCATCGAACAGCAGGCCGGCGAAGTACGCAAGGTCAAGAAGTTCGAGGCTGGCGTGGTCAAGGATCCGATCACCATCGATGCCGACGCCACCGTGCGCGACCTGTTCGACCTGACCCGCCTGAACAACATCTCGGGTGTTCCGGTGCTGGAAAACGGTGACCTGGTCGGTATCGTCACCTCCCGCGACGTGCGTTTCGAGACGCGTCTGGAAGCCAAGGTACGCGACGTGATGACTCCCAAGGAGCGTCTGGTCACCGTCCGTGAAGGCGCCGACAAGAACGAAGTCCGCGAGCTGCTGCACAAGCACCGCCTGGAAAAAGTCCTGATCGTCGACGACAAGTTCGCGCTCAAAGGCATGATGACCGTCAAGGACATCGAAAAAGCCAAGGCCTACCCACTGGCCAGCAAGGACGACCAGGGTCGCCTGCGCGTCGGCGCTGCAGTCGGCACCGGCAAGGACACCGGCGAGCGCGTAGCAGCCCTGGTTGCCGCTGGTGTTGACGTGGTGGTGGTCGACACCGCCCACGGCCACTCCAAAGGCGTGATCGACCGCGTTCGCTGGGTCAAGGAGAACTACCCGCAGGTGCAGGTGATCGGCGGCAACATCGCTACCGGTGCCGCCGCCAAGGCCCTGGCCGAGGCTGGCGCCGATGCTGTCAAGGTCGGCATCGGCCCAGGCTCGATCTGCACCACCCGTATCGTCGCCGGTGTCGGCGTGCCGCAGATCAGCGCCATCGCCAACGTCGCCGCAGCATTGGAAGGCACGGGTGTGCCACTGATCGCCGACGGTGGTATCCGTTTCTCCGGTGACCTGTCCAAGGCCATCGTTGCCGGCGCCTCGTGCGTGATGATGGGCTCGATGTTCGCCGGTACCGAAGAAGCCCCGGGTGAAGTCGAGCTGTTCCAGGGCCGTTCGTACAAGGCTTACCGCGGCATGGGTTCGCTGGGTGCCATGGCACAGGCGCAGGGTTCTTCGGACCGCTACTTCCAGGACTCCTCGGCCGGTGCCGAGAAGCTGGTTCCGGAAGGTATCGAAGGCCGCGTCCCTTACAAGGGTGCCCTGGCCGCGATCATCCACCAGCTGATGGGCGGGCTGCGCTCCTCCATGGGCTACACCGGCAGCGCGACCATCGAAGAGATGCGCACCAAGCCGGAGTTCGTGCGTATCACCGGTGCCGGCATGGCCGAGTCCCACGTGCACGACGTGCAGATCACCAAGGAAGCCCCTAACTACCGCGTAGGCTGAGGCTTCAGCAACAACCGAGAGCGGGGCTGTCACGAACAGCCCCGCGTCGTTTCCGATTTCCACTGACGAGATTGAGTCATGGCCCTCGACATTCACGCTCACCGAATCCTGATCCTCGATTTCGGTTCCCAGTACACCCAGCTGATCGCCCGCCGCGTGCGCGAGATCGGCGTCTACTGCGAACTGCACCCGTTCGACATGGACGATGAAGCGATCCGCGCCTTCAACCCGCGCGGCATCATCCTGGCCGGTGGCCCCGAGTCGGTCCACGAAGCCAACAGCCCGCGTGCGCCGCAGGCCGTGTTCGACCTGAACGTACCGCTGCTGGGCATCTGCTACGGCATGCAGACCATGGCCGAGCAACTGGGCGGCAAGGTCGAAGGTTCCGAGCTGCGCGAGTTCGGCTACGCCCGCGTCGACGTGGTCGGCAAGAGCCGCCTGCTCGACGGCATCGAAGATCATATCGACGCTGACGGCGTGCTGGGCCTGGACGTGTGGATGAGCCACGGCGACAAGGTCACCCAGATGCCGGGCGACTTCCACGTGCTGGCCAGCACCCCGAGCTGCCCGATCGCCGGCATGTTCGACGATGCTCGCGGCTACTACGGCGTGCAGTTCCACCCGGAAGTGACCCACACCAAGCAGGGCGGTCGCATCCTCTCGCGCTTCATCCAGGACATTTGCGGCTGCGAAGCCCTGTGGACCCCGTCTAACATCGTCGAAGACGCCATCGCCCAGGTGCGTGAGCAAGTCGGTTCGGCCAACGTCCTGCTGGGCCTGTCCGGCGGCGTCGACAGCTCGGTAGTTGCCGCGCTGCTGCACCGCGCCATCGGCGATCAGCTGACCTGCGTATTCGTCGACAACGGCCTGCTGCGTCTGCACGAAGGCGACCAGGTGATGGCCATGTTCAAGGAGAACATGGGCGTCAAGGTGATCCGTGCCGATGCCGAAGCGCAGTTCCTGGGCAACCTGGAAGGCGAAGCGGACCCGGAGAAGAAGCGCAAGATCATCGGCCGCACCTTCATCGACGTGTTCGATGCCGAAGCCAGCAAGCTCGAGAACATCCAGTTCCTCGCCCAAGGCACCATCTACCCGGACGTGATCGAGTCGGCTGGCGCCAAGAGCGGCAAGGCCCACGTGATCAAGTCGCACCACAACGTCGGTGGCCTGCCGGAGGAAATGAACCTCAAGCTGGTCGAGCCGCTGCGTGAACTGTTCAAGGACGAAGTGCGCAAGATCGGCCTGGAACTGGGCCTGCCGTACGACATGGTCTACCGCCACCCATTCCCGGGCCCAGGCCTGGGCGTGCGCATCCTCGGCGAAGTGAAGAAAGAGTACGCCGACCTCCTGCGTCGTGCCGACCACATCTTCATCGAAGAACTGCGCAAGGCCGACTGGTACCACAAGACCAGCCAGGCGTTCGTGGTGTTCCAGCCGGTCAAATCGGTCGGCGTGGTCGGCGATGGCCGTCGCTACGCCTGGGTCGTCGCGCTGCGCGCCGTCGAGACCGTGGACTTCATGACCGCACGCTGGGCGCACCTGCCGTACGAGCTGCTGGAGACTGTGAGCGGTCGTATCATCAACGAGATCGAAGGCATCTCGCGGGTGACCTACGACGTGTCGAGCAAGCCGCCGGCGACGATCGAGTGGGAATGATCGTTCAGCGTAACGCGGTGTAATTTGAAAAATGGGGGCTGTTTATCAGCCCCCATTTTTTTATCTTCGCTGGGTAATCACCGGATGCGTTGCTGCACAAACCTTTCTCATTACTGAGTCGGCACCAGGTTAGCCGCGCGGACGCAGGTGCAAATGCATCGGCATCGCCTCGCGAAATGTGGTGGTGGAGAGTGCGGGAGATTCATCAGTACTGACCCGTTATGAAAGACGCTACCCCTTACAGGAAGCCTAGTTTGGGTGAGCAGGGGGCTAGGCCAGCCTGCATGACTATAGGCTGCAAGGATCGTGGTGTTGGGGTGATCGTGAGAGTTGTTGTCTCCAACAGATATCACCAGTTTTCGATAGGTGCCAGCCCCGGTCAGGTGGGTCGCAATACCATTGGCGATTCCGCCATGATGCGAGGCCAATAAGTGGGTGATGTTGGCTCCACCAGCAGGGAGGCGGAGGTGATCGTACGAGGCATCGCCAGGCAGCAGCAGCGTTTCAGCGTTACTTGAGGTACCCACGAACCAAGCCAACCCTTGGTTATTTCGGTTGCAGGGATCTATCCGGGAGTCGGTCCTGGTCACGGTGCCGGCGGAGAACTTGATGCTATGGAGTCTGGTTGGCCATAGCAGACGTTGCGGCAACTCGGTCAACAGGCGCATGTGGGTGGGGCCCAAGCCTTTGGTGTTACCGATTCGTGGCGGCTTTGGCAGAATCCAGGGACGATCGATGGCCTCTGGTTTGAACCGCATTTTGGCGGCGTTTCTTGTGTAGTCGTACCTGTCGTTCTCGATCGCATAGGCCCAGTGGTCAAAATCCCAGTGAGACAAGATGACTGGGGCAGGAGGCCTGGAAGTCTCGCGGCAGATCGGGCATTTCTCCGGGTCGAACAAAGCCGGAGGATGGGCGGGCCTAGTGCGTGCATTGAAAGAGGTTGGCCAGCCAAGGTCGAAAAAGATGACAGGGCGTCCCCGCCAGTCCACGAGTGCCGTAGCACTCCCCTGGCCAATATCGTAGACGACGACATCGCGCGAGCTATTCAGACCCTCGTCGCAAGAGTTTTCGAGCACGTCGAGGATTTCCTGCTTTCTGGCCTGCAGGTCTGTCAGAAAGGCCAGTTTCCGGAACGGATGGGGTGTTGGCTTGATGTTGCTCAGTGTGAAGCGAGGCAGTTGATTCTCTTCATTCGTCCCGCTCAGGCTGACGTACGAGGCAGTGACGGTGTTTTCCGCATCGCTGCCCTGTTCAGCTGGCGCCATGTGGAAGCTCAACCAGCCACTCTCTGGCGTGAGCCTGGGGTGTGCGCGGCAAAGTTCATCCAGGGGCACACTCAATAACGTTGAGCGGTTGAGCGCCTCACGTTGCTCACCATTCAGGTTCCGCCAAGTCGTATCTTTGAGATCCTCGGCAGCTTTACGAGTGATGCAGTCCAATATGGCATGCGGTCTGAGCTTTCCGCCGACAAGGATGTCGACGATATCGTCCAGCAATGCGAAATGAGTCGCTTCAGATGCATCCTTGGTTTGACGAGGCATTCCATTTCTCTCGGCGATCAGGGGTTGGCAAGACCCATTCAGCCATGATGGCCTATGGCCGCGCAATATCCTAAAAGTAGAACTTGTTCAGCGTATGCCGCGACTCGGTATATTCGAACTGTCGCCCATCCTGCAGGAACGTCTGGTTACTCACCTCGCGTGGTGTCGGCGAAGATGCTCGCCAACGCGCTGCACTTTCTTCAAGGCACGCCCTTCATCTACCAGGGTGAAGAGATGGGCATGAGCAATCCGGGTTTCTAGCACATCGACCAGTACCGCGATGTCGAGACGCTGAACATCTTCGGCCTGCGCGGTATCCGCCTGTGCCTGGAGCGCCCGCAACTGTTGCGCGAGCAGTTTCGCGCCATCCTCGCCAGTGCAGGCCTGCTCGCCTGCACATCATGCTGCCGATGGTCAGCCTGCTCTCGGAGCTGCGCCAGGCACGCAAGATCCTGCAGGAGGAAGCCAATGCCCTCGGCCTGGCAAGCTTGCCCAAGCTGGGGATCATGATCGAGGTGCCGTCAGCGGCGCTGATGGCCGATGTGTTTGCGCCGGAGGTGGACTTCTTCTCCATCGGCACCAATGACCTGACCCAGTACACCCTGGCCATGGACCGCGACCATCCGCGCCTGGCCGGCCAGGCCGACAGCTTCCATCCGGCGGTGCTGCGCCTGATCGCCACCACGGTCAAGGCTGCTCACGCCCATGGCAAGTGGATCGGGGTGTGCGGCGCGCTGACGCCGGACCTGATTGCCGAGGAGTCCGCGCCGGCGGCGGTCGGTGAACTGGTGCCCGAGGTGCTGGCGGCATTGGGTGGGGCGGGGAATCTCCAGTCGCAGCAGCGCGTCGCGTTGACCCGCGTGCGCGTGCAGTTGTTGGACCCGGCGCGGCTGGACGAGGGCGCGCTGAAGGCGGCCGGGGTCCCCGGGGTCATGGTGCTGGTG
>NZ_JAYFUI010000195.1:18541-48261 GCF_034961125.1 Pseudomonas machongensis
GAGGTGCCGTCAGCGGCGCTGATGGCCGATGTGTTTGCGCCGGAGGTGGACTTCTTCTCCATCGGCACCAATGACCTGACCCAGTACACCCTGGCCATGGACCGCGACCATCCGCGCCTGGCCGGCCAGGCCGACAGCTTCCATCCGGCGGTGCTGCGCCTGATCGCCACCACGGTCAAGGCTGCTCACGCCCATGGCAAGTGGATCGGGGTGTGCGGCGCGCTGACGCCGGACCTGATTGCCGAGGAGTCCGCGCCGGCGGCGGTCGGTGAACTGGTGCCCGAGGTGCTGGCGGCATTGGGTGGGGCGGGGAATCTCCAGTCGCAGCAGCGCGTCGCGTTGACCCGCGTGCGCGTGCAGTTGTTGGACCCGGCGCGGCTGGACGAGGGCGCGCTGAAGGCGGCCGGGGTCCCCGGGGTCATGGTGCTGGTGGGTGGGGTCGTGCACCTGCTGGTGGGGGTTATGTAGCCTGTTCGGGCCTCATCGCGGGACCAGTCGCAGCGGCGAACCGCCGCTCCCACAGGCGCAAGATCATGGTGCTTCTGAACTGCCCCCAAAGGTTGGATTGGTGTCCAACTTCTTGGGGGCAGTCCATTCTGTGGGAGCGGGCTGGTCCCGCGATGAGGCCCGAACAGGCATGCCCAGCTCCGTCATTCTTTTGTAATGACCGGGTCATGCCCCGGTTTCCCCTGGCTTCGTACAGTGAGCTCACTCCCGTACACATCCAGAGGAACGCCCATGAAACTCCGCTCGCTCGTCCTTGCCCTGTCACTTACCGGTGCGGCCTTTGCCGCCACCTCCACCTGGGCCGCCGATACTGCACCGCAGGAAGTGAAGAACATCGTGCTGGTTCACGGCCTGTTCGCCGATGCTTCCAGCTGGGCCAAGGTGATTCCGTTGCTGCAAGCCAAAGGCCTGCACGTGACCGCAGTGCAGAACCCGACCACCTCGCTCGACGACGACGTCGCGGCTGTCAACCGGGCGCTGGCCCAGCAGGACGGCCCGGTGATTCTGGTCGGTCACTCCTACGGCGGCATGGTCATCAGCCAGGCCGGTGATTCCGAAAAGGTCAAAGGCCTGGTCTACATCGCCGCCCGTGCCCCGGAAGCGGGCGAAGACTACCCGGCGCTGACCAAGCGCTTCCCGGCAGCGCCGGCGGGGGCTGGCCTGCAGTGGTCCGCCGACGGTTACGGCATGCTCAGCGAGAATGCCTTCGTCAACGATTTCGCCGGCGACCTGCCCAAGGCCGAGGCCGAAACCTACTACGCCGTCCAGCAGCCCATCGGTGTTGGCATCAAGACCGCCAAGACCACCGTCGCGGCATGGAAAGACAAGCCCACCTGGTACGCCGTCTCGACCCAGGACCGTACCATCAACACCGAGCAGCAGCGTTTCATGGCCAAGCGCATGAACGCCCACACCGTCGAGCTCAATGCCAGCCACGTCTCGCTGATTTCCCAGCCGCAAGCGGTGGCCAAGCTGATCCTGCAAGCCGCGCATGTTCCAGGCAACTGAGCCAGCCCGGCCTGGCACCACGCTATACTGCGTCGGTGCCGGCAGGCGGGTTGGAGACGCGGGTCAGTGAAAATCCTCATCATCGAAGACGAAGCCAAGACCGCCGACTACCTGGCCGGTGGCCTGGGCGAGGCCGGCTACAGTGTCGATCATGCCGACAATGGTATCGACGGCCTGCACATGGCCCGCGAGACACCCTACGACCTGATCCTGCTCGACGTGATGCTGCCTGGGCTCGATGGCTGGGCCGTGATGCAGAAACTGCGCGCACAGACCCGTACCCCCGTGTTGTTCCTCAGCGCCCGTGGCACCCTCGAAGATCGGCTGCGTGGCCTTGAGCTGGGCGCCGACGAATACCTGGTCAAGCCATTCTCCTTCGCCGAACTACTGGCGCGCATCCGCATCATCCTGCGCCGCGGCCAGGCGCAGCCGGATGAAGAGATCCTCAGCCTGGGTGACCTGCGCCTGGACCTGGGCAAGCACCGCTGCGAACGCGCAGGTATGCGCATCGACCTGACCAGCAAGGAGTTCAAGTTGCTGGCGTGTTTTCTCCAGCATCCCGAGCAGGTGCTGTCGCGCACCTTCCTCGCCTCACGGGTGTGGGACATGAATTTCGACAGTGACACCAACGTGGTGGATGTCGCGGTGCGGCGCCTGCGGCAGAAAGTCGACGAACCCTTCGCGGTGCGCCTGATCCATACCGTGCACGGCGTCGGCTATCGCTGCGAGCTCGAGGCATGAGGCGTCTGTCGCTGACCGTGCGCCTGGCGGTGTTGCTGGCAACCTTTTCGTTCGTGGCCCTGGCTCTGCTGGGCGGCGCGCTGTATGTCGCACTCGGGCAGCAACTGGCGCTGCGTGACGACGGCGCGCTGCTGACCCGCGTCGAGCAGATCCGTACCTTGCTGCGTGACATGGACGCCCGCGCGTTGGTGCGTGACAAGCCGCAGCTGTTCGCCAACATGCTGGGCAATACCGAATCCTTGCTGGTCATCCGGCCGGTCGCCGGGGCGCCGCTGCTGGAGGTCAACCCAGGGCGCCGCGAGGTGCCGCAGGTCACGCCTCTGCCCGCGGGGGGAGCACTGGGGCTGGATGCGGTGCAGCGCAGCACCACCGCCGATGGCACGCCCTTCATCTATACCGCAGTACTCAGCGAGCCACCGGGTGGCGGTGCGGTACTGGAAATTCTGTCGGGGCGCTTGCTGACCGAGCGCACCCGCATCCTGCGCGAGTACCGCGACAACATCATCCTGTTCTCGTCGGTGATGGCCGTGCTGGCGGCAGCCCTGGCCTATCTGCTCGCCCGCCGCGGCATGTCGCCACTGCGCCGGTTGGCGCGCCAGACGGCAACCATTGGCGTCGGCACCTTGTCGCAGCGGCTGCAGCGCGACGATGCACCCGCCGAGCTGGATGCCCTGATCGAGCAGTTCAATGCCATGCTGGCGCGGCTCGAACGCGGTTTCGAGCAACTCAAGCAGGTCAGTGCCGACATGGCCCATGATTTGCGCACACCCATCAACAATCTGCTTGGCCAGACTGAAGTCGGCCTCGGTCAGGTGCGTGAGCCGCATTACTACCAGCGCCTGCTGGGCTCGCACTTCGAGGAGTTGCAACGGCTGTCGCGGATGATCGACAACATGCTGTTCCTGGCCCGCGCCGAGCATGCCGATCACCCCATCGATCGCACCGGGCTGGAGTTGGCCCAGGAGTTGGGGCGTCTGTGCGACTACTTCGAAGACCTCGCCTGCGAGCGCGACGTGCGGCTGGCGTGGCATGGCGAAGGCTCGGTGTGGGCCGACGCCGCGTTGCTGCGCCGGGCGCTGGCCAACCTGTTGGCCAATGCGGTGCGCTTTGCCGAACCTGGCAGTGTCATCGAAGTGACCGCCGGTGAGCAGGGCGATGAGGTGTTGATCCAGGTGCGCAACCGTGGGCAGGCAATCGCCCCTGAGCACCTGGAAAGCGTGTTCGAACGTTTCTACAGGGTCGATGCCTCGCGCCACCATTCGTCACAGTCCAGCGGGCTGGGCCTGTCGATCGTGCGCTCGATCATGCAATTGCACCAGGGACGCTGCTGGGCCGACAGCAGCGAGGGGGCGACCTGTTTCACCCTCGCGTTCCCGCGCGTCAGCCACGATAGGCCACCCAGCCCTTGAAGGTCCCGCTGAAGCCGGCCTAGTTCAGCAGCGCGACAACAGTTCACTTAATCTTTCTCAATTGCAGGTGTATCGTATTCGCCCTTCATTGCCAGCGGTGCTGGCAGCTTGATTGCGCAAAACGAGGTACCTGCACGTATGTCCTTTACCCGTCGACAAATGCTCAAGGGCCTGACCGGCCTCGTCGTGGTTGGCCTGGGCGCCGGAGGCGCGGCTCGCTACTGGCTGGGCAAGGTCGAGGACGACAATGCCGGGCACGACTACGAGCTGATCGCGGCGCCCCTGGATGTCGAGCTGGTTCCCGGTTTCAAGACCGAAGCCTGGGCTTTCGGTCCCTCGGCACCCGGCACCGAGTTGCGGGTGCGCCAGGGCACCTGGTTGCGGGTACGCTTCATCAATCACCTGCCGGTTGAAACCACCATCCACTGGCACGGCATCCGCCTGCCGCTGGAAATGGACGGTGTACCCTACGTGTCGCAATTGCCGGTCAAGCCGGGTGAGTTCTTCGACTACAAGTTCCGCGTGCCCGATGCCGGCAGTTACTGGTACCACCCACATGTCAGCAGTTCCGAGGAGCTGGGGCGCGGGCTGGTCGGGCCGCTGATCGTCGAGGAGCGCGAGCCGACCGGCTTCCTGCACGAGCGCACCCTGAGCCTGAAGACCTGGCATGTGGACGAGCAGGGCGAGTTCATGCCGTTCAGCGTGCCTCGCGAGGCCGCGCGCAATGGCACCGCTGGGCGCTTGATCACCATCAATGGCCAGGCCGAGGCGGTCACCGAGTTGCCCGCCGGCCAAGTGGTGCGTGTGCGGCTGCTCAACCTGGACAACACCTGGACCTACCGCATCAACCTCAAGGGCAACTGCGAGGCGATGATCTATGCGCTCGATGGCAACCCGGTGACCCCGAGGCCGCTCGAGGACGACTACTGGCTTGGCCCCGGCATGCGCATCTGCCTGGCCATCCGAATTCCCGAGGCCGGCGAGGAGATTTCCCTGCGCGACGGCTTCGTGCGCCTGGGCACCCTGCGTTCGGTCGCCAGCAGCGAGGCGCCGAGCGACTGGCCCAAGGCGCTGCCGCCGAACCCGATCGCCGAGCCGGACCTGGAGAAGGCCGAGAAGCTGAACTTCAATTTCGAATGGGCGGGCCAGGTTTCGGTGAACACCGAAAACGGCAAGCCACCGAGTCTGTGGCAGATCAACGGTCAGGCCTGGGACATCACCGACAAGACCTGCGCCGATCGGCCGATCGCCACGCTGAAAAAGGGCAACAGCTATATCTTCGAGCTGAAGAACATGACCCAGTACCAGCACCCTATCCACCTGCACGGCATGAGTTTCAAGGTGATCGCCTCCAATCGCCGCAAGATCACCGAGCCCTGGTTCACCGACACCTACCTGTTGGGCAAGAACGAGCGTGCCCAGGTGGCCCTGGTAGCGGATAACCCGGGCACCTGGATGTTCCACTGCCATGTGATCGACCACATGGAAACCGGCCTGATGGCCGCGATCGCGGTGGTCTGATGCGTCCGCGGATCATCGATCGCAGCGGCGATCAGGCATTCATGCAGTTGGCCCTGGAACTGGCGGCTGAAGGCGCCTTGCTGGGCGAGGTGCCGGTAGGTGCGGTGCTGGTGCAGCAGGGGCAGGTGATCGGCCGTGGCTTCAACCGACCGATCACCGACAATGACCCCAGCGCCCACGCCGAAATGGTCGCCATTCGCGATGCAGCCAAGGCTGTCAGCAACTATCGGCTGCCGGGCAGCACCCTGTATGTGACCCTCGAGCCCTGCAGCATGTGTGCGGGCCTGATCGTCCATTCGCGGATAGAGCGGGTGGTGTATGGGGCGCTGGAGCCCAAGGCGGGGGTGGTGCAGAGCCAGGGACAGTTCTTCACCCAGGGTTTTTTGAATCATCGGGTGTTGGTAGAGGGGGGCGTGCTGGCGCAGGAGTGCGGGCAGATTCTCAGCGACTTCTTCAAGGCGCGTCGGGCCAAGTCCTGACTTGCCCGCCAAGAGGCCGCTGCAGGGTTACATCGGCGGTGATTGCTCCGCCGGCTTGTCTTTGTTGACCGCAGGCACATGCAGGTTGCCCTCGGCCACCTGTCCCTCGAGCTGCGGCTGGGTCACCCAGGTGAGGATGTCGTAGTAGCGGCGGATGTTGGCCACGAAGTGCACAGGCTCGCCGCCGCGGGCGTAGCCGTACTTGGTCTTGCTGTACCACTGCTTCTGCGACAGGCGCGGCAGCATCTTCTTCACGTCCAGCCACTTGTTCGGGTTCAGGCCTTCGCGCTTGGCGAGGGTACGGGCGTCTTCCAGATGGCCGCTGCCGACGTTGTAGGCGGCCAGGGCGAACCAGGTGCGGTCCGGCTCCTGGATGCTGTCGTCGAGCTGCTCCTTGATGAGCATGAAGTATTTCGCCCCACCCATGATGCTTTGCCTGGGGTCCAGCCGGTTGGACACGCCCATGGCCTGGGCGGTGCGCTGGGTCAGCATCATCAGGCCGCGTACGCCGGTCTTCGATGTCACCTCGGGCTGCCACATCGATTCCTGGTAACCGATCGCCGCCAGCAGCCGCCAGTCGACCTGCTCGACCTTGGCGTAGCTCTTGAAGTGCTTTTCATACTTGGGCAGGCGCTGCTGCAGGTGCTGGGCGAAGGTGTAGGCGCCGACGTAGCCAAGCACGTCGACATGGCCGTAATAACGGTCTTTCAGGCGCTGAAGCGTGCCGTTCTTCTGCGCCTTGTCGAGAAACTCGTTGATCTCGTTGAGCAGGCTGTTGTCTTCGCCGGCCGCCACGGCCCAGCGCTGGTCGCGGGCATCGCCCAGGTCGAAGGCCACGCGCACGTTGGAGAAGTACACCTGGTTCATCGCCAGTTCGTTGGAGTCGACCAGGGTCAGGTCGATCTGGCCTTCGTCAACCATGCGCAATAGGTCGACCACCTCCACAGCGTCGGACTCTTCGTATTCAAGCGTCGGATACTGCTTTTTCAGTTCAGCCAGCTGTTCGGCATGGCTGCTGCCCTTGAGCACCATGATCTTCTTGCCGATCAAATCCTTGGGTTCGGTGGGGCGGGAACGGCCATTGCGGTAGATGACCTGGGGGGTGACTTCGAGGTACGGGTGGGAGAACTTCGCCTGGGTGGTGCGTTGCTCGCTGCTGACCAGGCCGGCGGCGGCCAGCACCGGGCCGGTTGGCTTGCCCAACTGGTCGAACAGGTCGTCGAGGTTGTCGGCGGTCTCGATCTCCAGCTTGACGCCCAGATCGTCGGCGAAACGTTTGACCAGCTCGTATTCGAAGCCGGTTTCGCCGTTGCGGTCCTGGAAGTAGGTGGCCGGGCTGTTGCGGGTTATGACGCGCAGCACGCCGTCCTCCTTCACGCGCTCGAGGGTGCTGGGTTTTTCAACACAGGCACCGAGCATCAGCAAGAGTCCGGTTGCGAAGAGCCATCTGGCGCAGCGCTGGCGCAAAGCAGTGTGGGCGAACATAGGTTGCAGTATACGCAAAGGACCGCCCGCGCCATATCTCGACAACCGTTAGCTTGTCTGGTAGCGGGTTGTGTGTTTGCGGGGGCTTGCCTTCGGAGGATCGCCCAGTGAAAACCCCTCCGGCCAGTCTCCAGAATTCTGACCCCCAGGTCCGGTTCCACCGCCCGGCAGCATTGCCCTCTGGCGGGTGCCGAAAGCCGTCGAATTAGGCTAGAATGCACGGCCTCTAAGCACACCCCTTCCTGAGGCTGTCCCGACGATGTTGATCCTGCGCGGCGCTCCTGCCCTTTCTGCCTTTCGCCACGGTAAATTACTCGAGCAACTGAGCCAGAAAGTCCCCGCTGTTACTGGTTTGTATGCCGAATTCGCCCACTTCGCCGACGTCGACGGCGAGCTGACCGCCGACCAGCAGCAGGTGCTGGGCCGTCTGCTCAAGTACGGCCCGAGCGTGCCGGTACAGGAGCCCAGCGGCCGCCTGTTCCTGGTCGTGCCGCGCCTGGGCACCATTTCGCCCTGGGCCTCCAAGGCCAGCGACATCGCCCATAACTGCGGCCTGCAGTCGATCCAGCGCCTGGAGCGCGGCATCGCCTACTACGTGACCGGCTCGCTCAGCGACGCCGACGCCGCGCAGGTGTCCGCCGAACTGCACGATCGCATGACCCAGCGCGTGCTGACTCAGCTGGAGCAGGCTGCAGACCTGTTCAGCCACGCCCAGCCCAAGCCGATGACCTCGGTCGACATTCTCGCAGGTGGCCGCGCCGCCCTGGCCCAGGCCAACGTCGACCTGGGCCTGGCCCTGGCCGAAGACGAGATCGACTACCTGGTCAACGCTTTCCAGGGGCTCAAGCGCAACCCGAACGACATCGAGCTGATGATGTTCGCCCAGGCCAACTCCGAGCACTGCCGCCACAAGATCTTCAACGCCAGTTGGGACATCGACGGCCAGGCTCAGGAAAAGAGCCTGTTCGGCATGATCAAGAACACCTACCAGATGCACAACGAAGGCGTGCTGTCGGCCTACAAGGACAACGCCTCGGTGATCGTCGGCAACGTCGCCGGCCGCTTCTTCCCGAATCCTGAAACCCGCCAGTACGGTGCGGTGCAGGAGCCGGTGCACATCCTGATGAAGGTCGAGACGCACAACCACCCGACCGCCATCGCCCCGTTCTCCGGCGCCTCCACCGGCTCCGGCGGCGAAATCCGCGACGAAGGCGCCACCGGCCGTGGCGCCAAGCCCAAGGCCGGCCTGACCGGCTTCACCGTATCCAACCTGCGCATCCCGGGCTTCGAACAGCCATGGGAGCAGGCCTACGGCAAGCCTGAGCGCATCGTCGACGCCCTCGACATCATGATCGAAGGCCCCCTGGGCGGCGCCGCGTTCAACAACGAATTCGGTCGCCCGGCCCTGACCGGCTACTTCCGTACCTTCGAGCAGAGCATCAACACCCCGCACGGTGAAGAAGTGCGCGGCTACCACAAGCCGATCATGCTCGCCGGCGGCATGGGCAACATCCGTGAAGACCACGTGCAGAAGGGCGAGATCACCGTCGGCGCCAAGCTGATCGTGCTCGGCGGCCCGGCCATGCTGATCGGCCTGGGCGGCGGCGCTGCCTCGTCGGTGGCCACCGGTGCCAGCTCGGCTGACCTGGACTTCGCCTCGGTCCAGCGCGAAAACCCGGAAATGGAGCGCCGTTGCCAGGAAGTTATCGACCGCTGCTGGCAGCTGGGCGACGACAACCCGATCGCCTTCATCCACGACGTCGGCGCCGGCGGCATCTCCAACGCCTTCCCGGAACTGGTCAACGACGGTGGCCGCGGTGGTCGCTTCGAGCTGCGCAACGTGCCCAACGACGAGCCGGGCATGGCCCCGCACGAAATCTGGAGCAACGAATCGCAGGAGCGTTACGTGCTGGCCGTCAGCGCTGTCGACTTCGAGCGCTTCAAGGCCATCTGCGAGCGTGAGCGCTGCCCGTTCGCCGTGGTCGGCGAAGCCACCGAAGAACAGCACCTGACCGTCACCGACAGCCACTTCGACAACACCCCGGTCGACATGCCGCTCGACGTGCTGCTGGGCAAACCGCCACGCATGCACCGCTCGGTCACCCGCGAAGCCGAGCTGGGCGATGATTTCGACCCGAGCGAGCTGGACCTGGACACCGCCGTACAGCGCGTGCTGAGCCACCCGGCCGTGGCCAGCAAGAGCTTCCTGATCACCATCGGCGACCGCACCATCACCGGCCTGGTCGCCCGCGACCAGATGGTCGGCCCGTGGCAGGTACCGGTGGCCGACTGCGCCGTCACCGCCACCAGCTTCGATGTCTACACTGGCGAAGCCATGGCCATGGGCGAGCGGACTCCGCTGGCACTGCTGGATGCCCCGGCATCCGGGCGCATGGCCATCGGCGAAACCATCACCAACCTGGCCGCCTCGCGCATCGACAAGCTGTCCGACATCAAGCTGTCGGCCAACTGGATGTCCGCTGCCGGCCACCCAGGTGAAGACGCGCGCCTGTACGACACCGTCAAGGCCGTCGGCATGGAGCTGTGCCCCGAGCTGGGCATCACCATCCCGGTCGGCAAAGACTCGATGTCGATGAAGACCAAGTGGAGCGAAGAGGGCGTCGAGAAGAGCGTCACCTCGCCGATGTCGCTGATCATCACAGGCTTCGCCCCGGTCACTGACATCCGCAAGACCCTGACCCCGCAACTGCGCATGGACAAGGGCGAGACCGACCTCATCCTGATCGACCTGGGCCGCGGCAAGAACCGCATGGGCGCCTCGATCCTGGCCCAGACCTACGGCAAGATCGCAGCCCAGGCGCCGGACGTCGACGACGCCGAAGACCTCAAGGCGTTCTTCGCCGTGATCCAGGGTCTGAACGCCGACGGTCACCTGCTGGCCTACCACGATCGTTCCGACGGCGGCCTGGTCACCACCGTGCTGGAAATGGCCTTCGCCGGCCATTGCGGCCTCGATCTGCAACTCGATCCGCTGACCGACAGCAAGGGCGACGTGCCGGCCATCCTCTTCAACGAAGAGCTGGGCGCGGTCATCCAGGTTCGCCAGGACGCCACGCCGGACGTACTGGCCCAGTTCAGCGCCGCCGGCCTGGGCGAGGAGTGCGTCGCGGTGATCGGCAAGCCGGTCAACAACGGTGAGGTGTCCATCAGCCTGAACGGCGAAGTGCTGTTCGACGATGACCGTCGCATGCTGCAGCGCCAGTGGGCCGAGACCAGCTATCAGATCCAGCGCCTGCGCGACAACGCCGACTGCGCCGACCAGGAATTCGATGTCCTGCTCGAAGAGGACAATCCAGGCCTGTCGGTCAAGCTCGGCTACGACGTCAACGAAGACGTTGCCGCGCCCTACATCAAGAAGGGTGTGCGTCCGCAAGTGGCGATCCTGCGTGAGCAGGGCGTCAACGGCCAGGTCGAGATGGCTGCAGCCTTCGACCGTGCAGGCTTTGCCGCGATCGACGTGCACATGAGCGACATCCTCGCCGGTCGCGTCGACTTCGAAGCCTTCAAGGGCCTGGTCGCCTGCGGTGGCTTCTCCTACGGCGACGTACTGGGCGCCGGTGAAGGCTGGGCCAAGTCGGCGCTGTTCAACAGTCGTGCCCGCGATGCCTTCCAGGCCTTCTTCGAGCGTACCGACAGCTTCGCCCTGGGCGTGTGCAACGGTTGCCAGATGATGTCCAACCTGCACGAGCTGATCCCGGGCACCGAGTACTGGCCGCACTTCGTGCGCAACCGCTCGGAGCAGTTCGAAGCGCGTGTAGCCATGGTCGAGGTGCAGAAGTCCAACTCGATCTTCCTGCAGGGCATGGCCGGTTCGCGCATGCCGATCGCCATCGCCCACGGCGAAGGCCATGCCGAGTTCGCCAGCGAAGAGGCACTGCTGGAAGCCGACCTGTCCGGTTGCGTGGCCCTGCGTTTCGTCGACAACCACGGCAAGGTCACCGAGCAGTATCCGGCCAACCCGAACGGTTCGCCACGGGGCATCACCGGCCTCACCAGCCGCGACGGTCGCGTCACCATCATGATGCCGCACCCTGAGCGTGTGTTCCGCGCCGTGCAGAACTCCTGGCGTCCGGATGACTGGCAGGAAGACGCCGCGCTGATGCGCATGTTCCGCAACGCGCGGGTGTGGGTGAACTAAGCGGTGCACAAGCTCGCCTTCTTCGTCCCCGCCAGCCACGTCGAGGTGGTCAAGGCCGCCGTGTTCGCCGCCGGAGGCGGGCGTATCGGTGACTACGATCACTGTGCCTGGCAGACACTTGGCCAGGGTCAGTTCCGCCCGTTGGATGGCAGCCAGCCATTCCTCGGGCAGGTGGGCCAGGTCGAGGTGGTGGAGGAGTGGAAGGTGGAGCTGGTGGTGGCCGATGAGCGGGTTCGCCAGGTGGTCGCCGCATTGAAACAGAGCCACCCTTATGAAACGCCGGCGTATGAGGTCTGGCCTTTGCTGGACATCTGAGTGCGCTGAAATTTTGCTGCTGCACATCGACAAGCCCCGGCAGTCTTCTGCCGGGGCTTGTCGTTTCTACAGGTTTTAACTGAACAGCCCTTTCAGACGTTCCCAGGCGCTTTCATCCACCGCTGGCGCCTCATGATCGTGGTTGAGCGCTTCGAAGACAGCAGGGTCGCTGGATTTCTGAATTTCCTTGGGGTGCTCGCTTGCCCATTTGCTGACCAGTTCGTCCTGCCACTCGCTGTCATTGGGGTGGGTAAAGTAGCTGCGCGCTATCTTGATCGGATCGCGCAACCGCCCGCCTTCCCAGTATTTGTACATGGCGAAACCGACTTCGCGCACTGCAACCCGGGCCATCAGGGTAGCCAGGGTATGCAGCGGATGCACGTCATGGTCCTTGGCAAGCTGGGAGTGGGTCGGATTGGTCGAGCCGGTGAGCATGGGATTGCCCATTCTGTACGTCTGGATATCGTCGACCGAGTTGCCGATCAGGTTGAGGATGGCCCGGTAGCCAACCTTGGGCAGGTCGGTTGCAAGGCGCAGCGGTGAGCCCGTGATCCAGGAAATGCGCCTCGCCATATTGAACCCTGGCAGGTCCGCCAACGTGTCGCGAACTTCGAGTGCGTTGTTCAGGTATTCCTGCCACTGCGGATCGGGGTGGTCCTGAAGCAGGATCAACAGCGCCAGTTCAGTGTCCGAGCGCTGCCCCGGGGTGATGTTCTCGAAGTCGCCGGAGGGGGAGAACAGTATCTTGGCCATTGGCTCGGCCAGGCTGGCTATCACATCGCTACCGGCGAACATGCCGGTGACGATGGGCCAGCCGTGCTTGCAGTCGGCTTGCGCGGTCCAGGTCAGTACCGTGTTGTGGCCCTGCTTGTGCAGGCTCAATTCGGCGTAGTTGGAGTGGGCGAAGTAATCTTCCAGCACGTGCAGTGCTGCACCGAATTCGCGCAGGCCCTCAGGGGTCGGGCCCGCCGCCATTGCCTCGCGCAGTCGTTCGCACATGTAATCGACCGAACTGAAGATGTGGCGCTTCATGGACGTATCCGGATCGACCTGCAACCGCGGATCGTCCTGTGCGACAGGCGGCTCGAAGTCTGCATCGATGGTGCTTGGGTCAGTCGCTGACGGGTTGGGATTGTAGGGATTGTCGATGTGCTCGGTAGGACGATACACCCCGAGCATCTGCGGTGTGACCACGTAGTGCGCGCGCTCTTGCGGCGTGGATTGCAGGCTGGGAAATGCCTTGAGCGCCAGCAGGTCTACGAGTTGGGTCAGGACTTTCCGGGAGAGCTTGCGCGGGAACTCTTTGGGCGCGTCCTCGGCGCGGACCAGCTTGGGATCGAGCAACTGCGAGTAGTCGCGCAACCAGTTGCCGAAATAGATCGCCTTGCGTTGCTGCTCATTGAACCCGGCGTACTTGAGGTCTTCCTCGATCGACTCATGCCCCCAGGACATTTCAGGGTTTTTCTTGTCGCCCTTGCCCGCAGAAAAGCCCTCGGTGCTGCCTTCATTGGTGTTGGCGCGTTGCGCATGTTCATCCTGGCTCTGGCGGATGAACAGACGCATGGCCTGGTCATCGGCTCGCAGGGTGATGGTTCGGCCTGCTTCGGTCAGTTGGGCGATCTGCAGCTCACCGCTTGGGCCTGACTCCATGCAGCCGATCAGGTAGGCGAAGCGCGCACCCTCCTCGAGCTCTGCATCCTCGGCCACCGAGGCAAAGCCATCGTCCAGGCCTTTCGCGAAGTCTTGGCGCAGAAGGTTGTCCAGGTGATGACCGAACTCGTGCAGCAGGATGGTCGCCAGTTCACAGGCCGCCTGTGGCTGCAGCAGCGCGGTAGCGATCACCTCGGGGTGCAGGTGGATGATACGCGTGGCATTGTCGTAGCAGGCTTTGCCTGCCACCTGTGGGTTCACCTGGTGTAAAGGGTTGCTCAGCGTGCCGTCGCGTAGTGCGTCCTGCAGCTGCTGATAGCAACTGTCTGGCACGTCGTCACCGAACACAGGGATGAGCATTTCGCGGAAGGCCTGTGCTGAGAGTGGCCGGCTGATTTCGGTGAGTCGATCAAGAGCGAAGCGGGTGTGCAGGCGTAGTGGGATCATGCTGGGGACTCATCAATTGACGGAGTCCCCAGCATGTGAGCCGCGTGGTGCGAGAGGGAGCAGGCAACGCCTCCCGCTGTAGGCGCTACGAAAGGCGGGTGCGCGTCTGAAGGGCCCCGCAGGCCAGCAGGCCGATCTCGAACAGCAACCACATCGGGATGGCGAGCGTGGTCTGGGAAAACACGTCAGGAGGCGTGAGGATCATGCCGGCCACGAAACAGCCGACGATCACGTAGGGCCGGCTACGGCGCAAGCTGGCAACATCGGTCAGGCCTGCCCAGACCACGATGAAGGTTGCCACCGGAATTTCGAATGCCAGGCCGAACGCCAGGAACAGGGCGAGAATGAAGTCCAGGTACTGGCTGATGTCGGTCATCATTGCCACGCCTTCGGGGGTCACGCTGGCGAAGAAGCCGAACATCATCGGAAACACCAGGAAGAACGCGAACGCCATGCCGCCGTAGAACAGCAGGATGCTCGACACCAGCAGCGGCAGGGCGATGCGTTTCTCCCGCCGATACAGCCCCGGCGCGATGAAGCCCCAAGCCTGATGCAGCAGCACTGGCATGCTGATGAACAGCGCGCACATGGCCGTCAGCTTGAAGGGCGTGAGAAACGGCGAGGTGACGCTGGTCGCGATCATGCTCGCACCTTCGGGCAGGAAGCGGCGCAGCGGCTCGGAGACCAGGGTGTAGAGGGTCTGGGCGAAGGGGAACAACACAGCGAACGCCAGGGCGATGGCCAGCAGGCAACGCACCAGGCGCTTGCGCGCGTCACGCAGGTGTTCGGTCAGCGGCATTGCCGACCTTCCGTGGACAGCGAAGCTCATGATGTACGTTCCCTGGCGGGTGCTTCATCGAGGCTGACACCCTGGCGGATGTCCTGCTCCAGTTTGCGCAGCGCCGCATCGTCCAGGGCTGGCATGTCGATTTCCCGCTCGACCTGGGCGCGCAACATGTTCATGGCCTGCCGCGCCTGCCCAAGACCGCGCCCGACGGTGCGCATCGCCACCGGCAGGCGTTCGGGCCCCAGGACCAGCAGAGCGACGACGCCAACCAGTAGCAGTTCGCTGAAACCGATCTCGAACATCAGCCTTGGCGATCCGTTGGCTGCTGCTGTTGAACCTGTGCGTTGGGTGATGCGCTGCTGTTGTCGTCACCGCCCATCGACTTGCGAAAACCCTGGATCGCTTCGCCGACATCGCTGCCCAGGCCTTTGAGGCGCTTGGTGCCGAACAGCAGGAAAACGATCAGCAGCACGATCACCAGTTGCCAGATGCCTATACCGCCCATGTGCGAGAACTCCTGTAAGGTCATGAAAAGGAAGGCCAATCCTGCCTGCTTCAGATGACGCCAACGTGACTGTCGGGAAACGTTGCCATGTGCTTGCAACACGCACCGTGTTGACTGGCGCCTCCACGGATGACGAGGCGCGGTGCAATGGGTGGTGGACGACAACAGGGTGCAGCGTTGCTGATGGTGATGGTGGCGCTGGCGATGCTTGCGGCGGGCCTGGCCTGGCTGGTGGAGGAGGGGCGTCGGCAGGTCGATGAGACGCGCTTGCTGCGCCAGCGCGTCCAGGTGCGGGCGATGGAGCAGGCTGGCCTTGCCTATGCCAGCCAGGCCCTGCGCGATCCGACCTGGCGCGCCAGCCCCCTGTTCTGGCAGGCCCTGCGCGGCCAGGCGCTGGAGTATGACTTTGGTGCAGGCAAGGCGCGCCTGCAGGTGCGCGACCAGCACACCTGCTTCAACGTCAATGCCTTGCTGGGGGAAGACGCCGAGCGTGCCGAGCGCCAGCTGCGCCGGTTGCTCGGCGACGACATGGCTGCCGAGCGATTGGTCGACGCCCTGGCCGATTGGCTGGACGCTGACAGCGACACCCGCCTGCAAGGTGCCGAGAGCGGCCAGTACCTGCGCCAGCAGCCGCCACGTCTGGCAGCCAACCAGGCGATGCTCGACCCAAGCGAGTTGAACCTGCTGCTGGAGCCCGATGCCGGGCGCCAGGGGCGCTATCCGATGCTGTGCGCATTGCCGCAGACCAGCGGTTGGCGGCTCAATGCCAATGCCTTGAACCTGGAGCACCTGCCGTTGCTGGAGGCGCTCTACGAGGGGCATTTTTCCCGCTCGCTGCTCAGCCGGATCATCACTCATCGGCCGGCTGCGGGTTATGTCGATGCTGGAGGGTTACGCCAGGCGCTGGGCGCTTTGGATGACGAGAGCTTTGCCCGGTTGAGCGAGGGATTGTTGCTCAACAGCGGGTTCTTCCTGCTGCAGCTTTCGTTCGAGGAAGACGGGCGGGTAGTGCGCAGCCAGTTTCAGGTCGAGGCGTTGGGGGTGGTGCAGTGGCATGCACGGGTGCCGGCGCAACAGGTTCGGATTCGCGGGCGCGAGCCAGTGTTCTAGCGTTCAAGCGCCGAAGCCAGATGGGGCCGCAAGGCGGCCCCGGCGAGGGTGAGCTGGGCAGGCAATCCGCGGGCTTTGAGCACCGCGGACGACAGGCTCCGGATCAGGCCGTTCCGATCTCGCCGCCATCATTGCGTTGAATCACCACGGTAGACGCCCGTGGCCGCACTCGGCTCCCCGCAGGCGTCACATCCGTCGCCTTGTCGGTATAGGGCCAGTTGCCCGGGTGCTGGATGTTGATGAACAGCGTCTTGTTGTCCGGCGTGAAGCTGATCCCCGTCACCTCGCAGCCGTTAGGGCCGACGAAGAAGCGCCGCAGGTCCACCTGGTTCTGCGCATTGACCGGAATCTGCTTGCCAGTGGCATCGACCAGGTCGGTCGGGATCACCGCCAGCAACTGGTCATTGGTGTAGCTGGTCAAGGTGGTCTCACCGTTGTCGGTCTCGAACCACAACACTCCGCGGCTATCGAAGCTCATCCCGTCGGGGCTGGCGAACTGGTTCAGTTCGGTCAGGCCCGAGCGGTTGATATCCGGTGCGCCGGCGGCGTTGGCGCCGAACACGAAGATATCCCAGGTGAAGCTCTTGTGATCGTCGCTGTCGTGCCAACGGATGATGTGGCCGTGACGGTTCGGGCCGCGAGGGTTGGCCGCATCCACCTTGGCGGCGGTACGCGCGCTGTTGTTGGTCAGCGTCAGGTAGACATCGCCGTTGAGCGGGTTGACGGCGGTCCACTCAGGGCGGTCCATCGGCGTGGCGCCGACCGCGTCAGCCGCACCGCGGGTGTTGAGGATGATGCCCGGCAGGTCGCCGTACAGTGCACCCAGCGTGCTGCCGGCGGTGGTGGGAGTGGCCACGTCCAGCAGCAGCCACACACCCTTGCCGTCGGCATTGAAGCGGGCTACGTAGAGCTTGCCCTTGTCCATGTATTTGGCACCGGTGGCCAGGCGGTCGGCCGGTGTGGCGTCGGCCGGATCCCAGACGGCGTCGGAGACGAACTTGTACAGGTACTCGTTGTTCGAGTCGTCGCCGGTGTACCACACCAGCGGCTTGCCAGCGACCGCCAGGCCCGGGCAGCAGCCCTCGTGGCGGAAGCGACCAAGGGCGGTGCGTTTCACTGCCAGGGTGGCGCTGTTGTACGGGTCGATCTCGACGATGTAGCCATAAGTGCTGGCTTCGTTGCGGTAGTCGTCGGTGGCGCTGGCGCCGGTCGGGGTCACGTTGAAGCGGGTGAACTCACCGTTGACCTCGCTGGCATCACCGGCAGCCGTCTCCCACTTGTACTGGCCGCTGCTGGCACTGACGCCGATGCGCACCTGGTCTGCCGGGCGCACGCCCTTGTTGACGAAGATGCCAGGCCAGTTTTCTTCGCACGTCAGGTACGTGCCCCACGGCGTGTAGCCGTTACCGCAGTTGTTGTTGGTGCCGCGTGCCTGGGTGCCGGTCGGCGAGAACTTGGTCTTGACGTGATCGGTGCCGCGCAGGGGCCCGGCGATGTCCATCAGCGAAGCGGTGGTGAAGCGGCGGTTGAGCGGGTCGTTCTGCATCACCTGCCAGCGGCCGTTGACCTTGCTCAGGCGTACCACGCCGGCGCCGTGGGCGTTGATCTCCTTGCGCACTTCCTCGACCGGGCGCTTGCCAGTGCCATCGGTGGTCGGGCCGTTCGGGTGCAGCGCGTCGGCTTCGATGTATTCGAAGTTGATCGCCAGCAAACCATCGTCGGAGCTGCCGTTGATGGGGAAGAAGTGCATGCCGTCATGGTTCATGCCCATGGCGTTGGCCTGGTCGGCCGAGGTATTGCTGCCGTCGGACTTCCACGGATTGCCGTTGCTGTTCAGCGGCGTGCCCCACGGCGCGATCACGTAGGCGCTGTAACCGGCGGCAACGACGCAAGCGTCGGTGCGCGAGCCGGCGATGGACTGGAAGCCCAGCTTGAGCTTGGCTGGCGGTTCGGTCACAGGCGGCTCGGTGACCGGATCATCGTGATGGGAGCTGCCGCCACCACCGTCGAAACAGGCGGTCAGGCCGGTGCCTGCGATCATCGCGATGGCCGCGCCGAGGCTGCCGCGCATCACGGTACGACGGCTCAGGTAGGTATCCATCACACTGGCCATCGGCAGGTTGCCGCTCTGGTTCCGGTCCAGGTTATCGCCGGTTTCTCGACTCATCAGGGTGTCCTTGTAATGGCTGAGTAAGAGGAACCGCGACTTTAGGGGGCAAGTGTGATGATTGATTGGCAAAAATATTAACGGGGTTTTAAAACCTAGCGCTATTAGTAACAAGATTTGTCAGAGCTTTACCGCATCGGTTGTCGGATTTCTGCCATCAAACTGTCACGCAGCCACCCCAATATCCGGGGCCGAACGTGAACTCAGGTTAGGGATGGCGGGGTCGATGGCGAGCAGTGTGCGCAGACGCGAAGTGATTGGCTGGATGGGCGTCGGGGCCTTGGCGCCTTTGTTGGGCGCCTGCTCCGCGATCCCCGGTCAGCGCGGCGGCGATGCGTCGCTCGAACTGCTCTATGTCGCCGACACCCTCGATGCCCGCGAGCCTGGCCTGCCAGTGGTGCCTGCCACGCGCCTGGGGCCGGTCAGCCATCTGGGGCGCGCTCCGTGGATGACCGGCAGCCATGCCAGTAGCGGACATGCCGAGCTCGCGCCGTTGCTCGATGCCGGCCAGGCCAGCCAGGCGCGCCTCGGCGGTTATGCCGTATTGGCCGCACTGATGGAGCAGATGCGCAACGAGGCCGGCGCCGAGCGCTGCCTGACCCTGGAGAACGGCCAGAACTGGAATGGCAGCGGCCTGGCCTACCTGACCCAAGGCGATAGCGGCGTGCAAGGCAGCCGCATGCTGGCCAGCGACGTGCGTGTGAGCAGCGATGAGCGCGTGCTGTGGCCGCAACGCTGCGCCGCCCTCTATCGCCAGTCCCCTGCAATCACCCTCGGCGCTGGTCTTGGTGCTGAACAGGCCAAGGGCCTGGGTGTCGAGCCCCTGCGCGTGTTCGAGCGCGGCGGCGTGCGCATTGCGGTGGTCGGTGTGACTGACCCTTACGCCCAGGATCAGAAAGCTTCGCTCAAGCAGTGGTACCAATCATTGCTGCCAAGTTTCCGACAAGCCCGGCGCGAGGCCGACCTGGTGGTCGCCCTGGCGGATGTCGGCACTGGCCCCGGCCTGTGGCTTGCCGAGCGGATCGACGAAATCGATGTGCTGCTGTGTGCCCGTGGCCAGGATCTGTGGCCGACTCCGGTACCTGTCACGCAAGCGTCGGGGCGCCAGGTGCCGGTGCTGTTCGCCGGGTGTCGCGCCAGTGGCGTCTATCGCCTGCGCTGTCAGCACACAGCAGGGCAGTGGCGATTCGAGGCGCGCTTCGTGCCCGCTTTCGACGATCAACTTTCGCCCACTGCCCAGGCGCGTGCCAGCCAGTTACGCAGCACGCTGCGCCAGCAGCGCGCCGGTCATGCCGCCTGGCTCGACCAGCCGCTGGCCCGTGCGCCGCAGGCCTTGTGGCGCCGTGATACCCGTGGCGGCAGTTGGGATCGTCTCCTGCACCAGGCTCTGGCCGACGGCTCGAGCATGCCGGTGCTGCTGCCGGGCCTGCGTTACGACCATCCGCTGCTTGCTGGCCAGGCGATCACCCGCGAGCACCTGATCAGCCTCACCGGCGGCTACCCGGCGCCGGTGGTCGATGCTCCTGCGCGCCAGGTGGAACAGGTGCTGGAGAATGCCGCCGAGCAGTTGTTCGGCGATCCGCTGCTGCTCGACAACAGCCAGGACCTGCCGCGCTGGCAAGGCCACGCCTGGCAGGTCAGCTACAGCCCGATGGGCAAGCGCGTCGCCGGGTTGCCCACGGTGCAGGGCCTGTGCCGCACCTTCGGCCTGCACTTCGATGCCCAGGCCGGCGAGCCGCTGTGGCAGAAGGTCGAGGCCTGGCTGGCGCGCCAGGAGCCGCATTGGCAACTGGCGCCGCTGCAACTGCCCCAGGTGCGCTATGTGCAAGGGCATCCGGGGTGGCATCCGCGCCAGGTGGCCTCGTGATCGGGCTGTCGCGCCTGCCCAACGTGCTGCTGCTGACCCTGGCCGGCTGGCTCGCTGCCCAGTGCATCCTGCAACTGAGTCGCCAGCCGCAACCGCTCAGTGCCCCGCGTGAACAGACACCGACCTTGCCAGGCCTGATGGCTGGCCACTGGCAGGCGCCACCCGAAGAGGGTGGCATCCCCCTGACACGCCTGCCCTTGCAATACCTCGGCGGGCTCAAGGCCGAGCCGCTGTCCGCCACCGTGGTGGTGCTGCGTTTCGGCCAGCAGGTCCGCACCCTGGGCCGCGGCCAGCGCCTGGCGCCAGGGATCGTGCTGCAGGACATCGACGCCGATGGCCTGATTTTCGACAACCAAGGGCGGCGCGAGCGCCTGCCCTGGCCGCCACGGCCCGCCGTGACCGGCTTCAAGCGGCAAGGATGAGCAATGATCGCAAGATACGCTGTGGCCTGCGTGCTGAGCCTCGGCCTGTGCTTTGCGCAGGCCTGGGCTGAAGACCCTGAAGTCGATGAAGAGGGCGTGCCGCAATACGAGGTGAACTTCGTCGACACCGACATGGGCGAGTTCATCGACAGCGTCTCGCGCATCACCGGCACCACGTTCATCGTCGATCCGCGGGTCACCGGCAAGGTCACGGTACGCACCGTCGACCGCCACGACGCCGAAGCCATCTACGACATCTTCCTCGCCCAATTGCGTGCCCAGGGCTTTGCCGCCGTCGACCTGCCCAACGGCAGCGTGAAGATCGTCCCCGACCAGGCCGCGCGCCTGGAGCCCGTGCCGGTGGAGAACGCCGGCAAGCAGAGCAAGGGCAGCGACGGCGTGGCGACCCGAGTATTCAATGTGCGCAACGCCGCCAGCGAACAGATGCTCGGCATCCTCAAGCCGCTGATCGACCCACGGGTCGGGGTGATCACCCCATACCCTGCCGCCAACCTGCTGGTGGTCACCGACTGGCGCAGCAACCTGGAGCGCATCGACAAGCTGCTGCGCCAGCTCGACCAGGTCAGCGACGAGCCCTTGCAGGTGATGCCGCTCAAGCATGCCAGCGCCGCCGACACCGCGCCCCTGGTCACGCGGCTGCTGGCCCGCGAACAGGGCGCCGACAGTGCCCAGGTGGTGGCCGACCCGCGCAGCAATGCGCTGCTGGTGCGCGGCAGCGCCGACAGCCGCGAGCGCGTCCGTGCGCTGCTTGGCCAACTCGACCGGCCCAGCGACAACCTGCACAGCAGCAACACCCAGGTGATCTACCTGCGTCACGCCAATGCTGCGGAGGTGGTCAAGGTGCTGCGTGGTCTCGGCCAGGACGGCGGGGTGCCGGATGCGCCCGCAGGCGAAGGCAAGGAGGCGCCGGTACGCACGGCCAGCGATTCGGGCGTGCGTCTGGAATATGAAGAAGGCGCCAACGCGGTGGTCATGGTCGGCCCTGACAGCGAGCTGGCGGCCTACCGCAACATCGTCGAGCAGCTCGATATCCGCCGCGCCCAGGTGGTGGTCGAGGCGATCATCGCCGAGGTGTCCGACAGCAGCGCCCAGGAGCTCGGCGTGCAATGGCTGTTCGCCGACGAGAAGTTCGGTGCCGGTATCGTCAACTTCGGCAGCAACGGGGTGAACATCGCCAACATTGCTGGCGCTGCCGCCAGCGGCGACAACAAGGAACTGGGCAAACTGCTCTCGGCCACCACGGGCGCCACCGCCGGCATCGGCCATTTCGGCGGCGGTTTCAACTTCGCCATGTTGATCAACGCGCTCAAGGGCAAGAGCGGTTTCAACCTGCTGTCGACCCCGACGCTGCTGACCCTGGACAACGCCGAGGCGTCGATCCTGGTGGGCCAGGAAGTGCCCTTCGTCACCGGCTCCGTGACCCAGAACAACGCCAACCCCTACCAGACCATCGAACGCAAGGAGGTGGGGGTGAAGCTGCGCATCAAGCCGCAGGTCAACAGCGACAACAGCGTACGCCTGGACATCGTCCAGGAAGTGTCCTCGATCGCCGACTCGCGCGCCGCCAGCGATGTGATCACCAACAAGCGCGAGATCAAGACCAAGGTCATGGTCGATGACAATGGCCTGGTGATTCTCGGTGGCCTGATCAGCGACGAATCCACCACCAGCAACCAGCGCGTGCCGTTGCTCGGCGACATCCCCGTGCTGGGCCGCTTGTTCCGTTCCGACAGCAACCGCAACGTGAAGCAGAACCTGATGGTGTTCATCCGCCCGCGGATCATGCGTGACGGGCCGAGCCTTGCCGGGCTGAGCCAGGAAAAGTACCGCAGCCTGCAGCAGGACACCGCCTTGCAGATGCCGGAACTCGCCGAAGGCGGCGCGCTGCTCAAGGCGTTTCCGGCCAGCCGCGCGCGGCTTGAAGGCGGTGACTGGTGATGCTCGGCTACCGCCTGGCGCGTCAGGCTGGCGTTGCCATGGCCCCGGACGAGCAGGGCTGGCAGCTATGGTTGCGCGAGGATGCCGACAGCGACCAGGTGCAAGAGCTGCTGCGCGTGCATGGCCAGCCACTGCGCCTGGAGCGCCTGGATCGCGCCGCCTTCGACGAGCGCCTGGGCCAGCTCTACCAGGCTGCCGACTCGGCCACCGCCGCATTGATCGAAGGTATCGGCGAGCAGGTTGACCTCGATAGCCTGATGAGCGAAATGCCGCGTATCGAAGACCTGCTCGAAAGCGACGATGAAGCCCCGGTGATCCGCCTGATCAACGGCCTGTTTGGCCAGGCCCTGCGCCTGCGTGCCTCGGACATCCACATCGAAACCTTCGAGCAGAGCCTGGTGGTGCGCCTGCGCGTCGATGGGCATCTGCGCGAAGTGCTGCGCCCGCCGCGTGCGCTGTCGGCCATGCTGGTGTCGCGAATCAAGGTCATGGCGCGCCTGGACATCGCCGAGAAACGCCAGCCCCAGGACGGGCGCATCACCCTGCGCGCGGCCGGGCGCGAGGTGGACGTGCGAGTCTCGACGCTGCCCGGCATCCACGGCGAGCGCGTGGTGATGCGCGTGCTCGACAAGCAGGCCAGCCTGCTGGCACTGGACAACCTCGGCATGCCCGCCGCAGCGTTGCAAGGGCTGCGCGCGTGCCTGGCGCGGCCCAACGGCATCGTGCTCTCTACCGGCCCCACCGGCTCCGGCAAGACCACCACGCTGTACGCCAGCCTCAACAGCCTCAACGACGGCAGCCGCAATATCCTCACCGTCGAAGACCCGGTGGAATACGCCATCGCCGGCATCGGCCAGACCGCGATCAACCCGCGTGCCGGGCTGACCTTCGCCACCGGCCTGCGCGCGATCCTGCGCCAGGACCCGGACGTGATCATGCTCGGTGAGATCCGCGACCAGGAGACTGCGCAGATCGCCGTGCAGGCCAGCCTGACCGGTCACCTGGTGCTCTCGACCTTGCACACCAACAGCGCGATCGGCGCGGTGACGCGCCTGCGTGACATGGGCATCGAGCCCTTCCTGATCGCTTCCAGCCTGCGCGGGGTGCTGGCCCAGCGCCTGGTCCGACGCCTGTGCAGTTGTGCCGAGCCGCGTCCGTTGCTCGCCGCCGAGCGGCGCCTGTGGCCGGAGCTGGCCGCGTTGCAGGCCACTCACCACCCCGTGGGCTGCGACAGTTGCCAGGGCAGTGGTTATGTCGGGCGCCTGGGGCTGTATGAATTCATCGAGCTGGATACAGGATTGGTCGCCCTGCTTTACGAGGGCGCCAGCGAAGTGACCATGCAGGCGCACCTGGCCACGCGTCGGCAGAGCCTGGTGGCCATGGCCAGCGACTGCCTGGCCCGTGGCGAGACCAGCCTGGCCGAGGTGTTGCGCGTGGTGCAGGGCTGAGCATGCCGACCTATCGCTACCAGGCCCTGGACCTGGCAGGTAAACCGCACAAAGCCAGCGTGCAGGCCGACAGCGAGCGCCATGCCCGCCAGTTGTTGCGTGAGCAGGGGTTGTTCGCGCGCAAGCTGCAACGCCACGAAGGCAGCCTGCGGCAACCGCGCCGTCAGCGCCTGAGCCGTGCCCAGCTGTGCGAGCTGACCCGCCAATTGGCCACGCTGACCGCGGCTGGCATCCCCTTGGTCGATGCCCTGGCCACGCTCGAACGGCAACTGCGCGCGCCTGCCTTGCAGGCCGTGCTGGTGTCGGTGCGCGGCGCGCTTGCCGAAGGCTTGGGCCTGGCCCGCAGCCTTGCCCGGCAAGGTGCGCCGTTCACCGGGTTGTACTGCGCACTGGTCGAAGCGGGCGAGCGCTCCGGGCGCCTGGCGCAGGTGTTGACGCGCCTGGCCGATCACCTGGAGCAGGTCCAGCGTCAACAGCACAAGGCGCGCACTGCGCTGATCTATCCCTGCGTGCTGATGGGCGTGTCGCTGGCGGTGGTGGTGGGGCTGATGACGTTCGTGGTGCCCAAGCTGACCGAGCAGTTCGCCCATTCCGGCCAGGCGCTGCCGCTGATCACCTCGCTGCTGATCGCCATCAGCCAGGGCCTGGCCAGTGCCGGCCCCTGGCTGCTGGGTGCAGCGCTCCCGCTGACGCTATTGAGCGGCTGGCTGTTGCGCAAGCCGCACTGGCGCCTGCGCCGCGACGACCTGCTGCTGCGCCTGCCGCGTATCGGCAGCCTGCTGCAAGTGCTGGAGAGCGCACGGCTGGCGCGCAGCCTGGCGATTCTCTGCGGCAGTGGCGTGGCCCTGCTCGAAGCCCTGCAGGTGGCCAGCGAAACGGTCGCCAACCAGCGCATCCGCCTGGCCCTGGAGCAGGTGCGCCTGCAGGTCCAGGGCGGCACCAGCCTGCATCGTGCGCTGGATGCCAGCGGCCAGTTTCCACCATTGCTGGTGAACATGGTCGGCAGCGGCGAGGCCAGCGGCACCCTGGCCGACATGCTCGAGCGCGTGGCCGACGACCAGGAGCGCGGCTTCGCCCGCCAGGTCGACACTGCCATGGCGCTCTTCGAACCTCTGATGATCCTGGTGATGGGCGGCGTGGTGCTGTTCATCGTGCTGGCGGTGCTGTTGCCGATCATGCAGCTCAACCAGGGTCTGCAACTGTGAAAAGGAGTCTTTGCATGCACCATCGCGCCAAGCGTCAGCGCGGCTTCACCCTCATGGAAATCATGGTGGTGATCTTCATCATCGGCCTGCTCATCGCGGTGGTCGCGCCCAGCGTGCTGGGCAACCAGGACAAGGCCATGCGCCAGAAGGTGATGGCTGACCTTGCCACCCTGGAGCAGGCACTGGACATGTACCGCCTCGACAACCTGCGCTTTCCCAGCAGCGAGCAAGGCCTCGCTGCCTTGGTGAAGAAACCGGCCCAGGAGCCGCTGCCGCGTGCCTGGCGCAGCGATGGCTACATCCGTCGCCTGCCGCAAGACCCGTGGGGCACGCCGTACCAGTACCGCATGCCGGGCGAGCATGGTCGTGTCGATGTCTATTCGCTCGGCGCCGACGGCGTGGCGGGTGGTGAAGGGCTGGATGCCGACCTGGGCAACTGGGAGCTCTGACTTGCCCTCCCAGCGCGGCTTCAGCCTGCTCGAACTGCTGGTGGTGCTGGCCATCGCCGGGCTGATGACCGGCTTGAGCGTGGCCTGGCTCGACAACGGTCGTACGCGGGTCGACCAGGCCATGCAGCGGCTGGTTGCCGCGACCCGCGAGCAGTCTGCCGTGGCGCGCCACACCGGTCAGTTGCGTGGCCTGCGCTGGAACGGCAAGCGTCCTGAGTTCGTTCGCCATGACGGTACCGGCTGGGTGGTGGAGCCGGTCACGCTGGGTGACTGGCCGCAGGACCTGCGCCCAGACTGGCAAGGCGCAGCAACGCCGCAACTGGTGTTCACCCCCGAAGGCTGGGCAAGGCCCGGCAAGGTGAACTGGCGCAGTGCCGACGGTGGTCAGCGCTGGAGCTGGGGCCGCGAAGGGCGGCTGCAAGTCGCGGTGCTGCCATGAAGCGTCGCCAGCGTGGGTTCACCTTGCTCGAAGTCAGTGTGGCGCTCGGTATCGCCGCGGTGCTGGCGGTGATCACCAGCCAGGTACTGCGCCAGCGCCTGGCGGTGCAGGACGGCGTGCAGCAGCACCGCCTCGGCGCCCTGTGCGCCCGCGAGCTGCAGGCACGGTTTGCCGTCGAGCAGTACTGGCCAGGCAGCAATCGCACTGTCGGGGAGCTGCACCAGGGTGGGCAGGTGTGCCACTGGGACCTGCAACTGCGCAACACCGGCGTGCGCGATCTGCGCCGTGGCGAGCTCCGCCTGTTCGCCGACCGCGATCAGCGCGTACCGCTGGGCTTGTACACCCTGTTTCTGGAGCGCCCATGAAGCGTCAGGCGGGGCTGACCCTGATCGAGTTGATGGTCGCGCTGGCGCTCACCGCCGTGCTGGGCATCCTGCTGGCGGCGTTGGTGCATGGCTGGCTCACGGTGCGCGAGCGTCTCGCCGAGCAGCAGAACGAGCCCGGCGTATTGGAGTTCTGCCTGGCGCTGGAGCGCCGTTTCGACAGCCCGGTACTGCGCCAGGTGTACGAGCAGCGCCTGCCGCTGGCCACGCGCTGGCTCGATTGGCAGGCGCAAAACCAGCAGTTGCTGTGGGTCGCTGCTGCGGCCTGGCCCCAGGCCGAAGGGGGGTCGCGCTTGCAGCGTCAGCGCCTGCGTTTCGAGCCCAGGGAGCAGCGCGTGCTGCTGGAAACCTCCGCCGATCTCTACGCCGCCGACAAGCCGCGCTGGGTGGTCCGCGAGCGCCTGGAGCGGGTCAGCGAGATGAGCATTCTGTATTTCCAGGGCGGCAGTTGGCTGGCCTGGCCTTCCGATCAACCGGCGCACCCCGGTCGTGGCGTGCGCCTGCATCTGCAGCGTGACGGAGCACCTTATGTCTGCACATTCGTCCTGCCCTGGGGGCGCTCATGAAGTTTGAATGGCGACGGCGCTCGCCAGCGCGGCCCTGGTTGCTGTTGCGTCCGGTGGCTGACGGCGGTTGGCACTGGTGCCTGCTGGACAGCGGCGTGCTGCGTGACGAAGGGCAGGGCCGCCCGCCGCAGAACCTGAGCGCCAGAGTCGCCCTGGTGGTGCCGGGCGAGGCGTGCAGCCTTTTCCAGTTGCCTGCCCCGCCCGGGCTCAAGCGGGAGGAATGGCCGCTGCTACTGGAAGATCGTCTGCAGCAGGGCAGCGATGAAGTTCACTGCGCATGCATCGGCCGTGCGGCAGGGCAACTGCGACTGGTGGTGGCGGCGCGTGAGCGGCTCGACGGCTGGTTGGTCCAATGCGCGGAGTGGGGGCTGGAGGTTGAGCGTTGCTGGTCGCAGTTCCAGCTCTTGCCGGTGCTTGAACGCGGTTGTGGATGGCAATGGCGGCAGGAGCAGTCGAGCCTGTATGCGCGGATCGACGAGGATGGCGCAGAACACTGGCTGGCCTGGCCACAGATGTTGGGCCCTGTACCTGCGCCGTGGGATACCCAGATGCTTGAGCAGGTCGATGGGCGCTGGCCACAGCGGATTGCCGATCTCGATACCTTGCCGACGCTACGGGAAACGCGTCGCCCGCGCCGGTCATTGAATGTCACTGGGCAGCAGAAGCGCTTGATTGCTGCTTGCCTGGTGCTCGCTGCTGTCTGGAGCGGTCTGTGGCTGAGCCAGCAATGGCGTCAGGCTCAGTTGTATCGCCAGCAGGTGCTGGCCGTCACCGGCCCGCAGGCCACGCCGCGCCAGGCCGCGCAGGCGCTCAAGCGGTTGCGTGACGCCGACGGCGAACGGGCTTTGCGTCTGCGCCGGCTCGACGGCTTGCAGGAGCAGTTGCAGGCCTGGTTGCACGCGCATCCGCAGTGGCGCTTGCGCGCAGTGCGCTTCGATGGGCAGCGCTGGCATCTGCAACTGGACGGCGAGGGCACGTTGGCGCCGTGGCATGAAATGGCCGCTGCAGTCGGCGCTGCGGTGCAGGTGCAGGCTCAGGGCGCGGTGTTCGATCTGGGGAGCAGTTCATGATCCGCGCAATTTCGCAGCGCCAGCGCATGCGCCTGGCATGGGGGCTGATCGCGCTGTTGCTGATCGTCATCCTGGTGCGTGAGGCGAGCGCACGCTGGGCCGAGATGAGCCAGTGGCGCGGGCTGGCCGAAGCGGCGGCCAGCCTTGAGGGCGGCCCTGCCTTGAGCCTGGAGCATCTGCGCCAGTCCGCTCAGGCCCGGCATATCGAGCTGACGGCGGTCGAGCCGCAGGATGAGGGCTGGCAGGTGCGCGGCTCGGTCACGGACGAGCAGACGCTGCTGGCGTGGTTGCAGGCTTTGCAGGGCGAGGGCGCGCAGCCGCTGCAGTGGGGCATGGAGCAGCAGGGCAAGCGCCTGCGTTTCGACCTGCAGGTTCGGCCATGAGTGTGCGCGTGCTGCTATGGCCAGTGCTGGTGTGTGTGGTCACGCTGCTGGTCGAGTTGCCGGCGAGCTGGCTGGTGCCAGGCCGGGCGGTCAGCGGCAGCCTCTGGCAGGGGCAGGCCGAACAAGTGGGTGATGTCGGGCCGCTGAGTTGGCAGTGGCAACCCTGGCGGCAGCAGGCGCAAATCCGCTTGGGTTATCAGGGGCAGGATTGGCTGGCGCAACTGAGCGGTTGGCCCTGGCGCTGGCGCGCGGATGTCGAGGCGCTCGAAGCGGCGCCGAGTGTGGCGCTGGCTTATCGTCTGGCGGGGCACTGGCAAGGGCGTGTCGCTGTGAATGGCGTGTGGCGACAGTGCGTCGGTGCCGAGGGGCGTCTACAGGTGAACGACCTGGCGCTGGTCTCGCCGTGGTCATTGGATCTGGGGCAAGGCTGGCTCGAAATGCGTTGTGCCAGTGACTGGCGCTTGCAGGGCGGGTTGGCGCTGCAAGGCCAACACCAACTCGATCTTGACGCCGACCTGCTGGCCCGACGTGCCCGGGTCGGATTCGAGGTCCAGCCTGATGCTGCGCTGACGCCCTTGCTGCGCGGCGCCCAGTGGTTGGGGCCGGATGCGGCCAAGGGCGAGCGGCAGCTCAGGTGGTAGTTGCAGAGCTTGAGATCCCAGCTTGCCTGTTGCTTGCCGGAGCAACGGCCTTATCCAAAGATCCGAAAGCCAGCCCAATCCCTGTGGGAGCAACTGTCTTGATCAAAATCTAAAGGCCAGCCCAATCCCTGTGGGAGCGGGCTTGAACTGGTCAACTAATTTTGGACACCGGTTTAGGTTTTATGCCGCTTCCTTCAGCTTTTTCTCCATGGCTACCGGGGTTTCATAACCGTTGTAGCTGTGGAGGCGCTTCAGGTTGTAGCGCACCAAGTAAGCCTGGATATCCGCCCGAGCTTGCTCTTCGGTTTTATAGCCCTCAGCAGGGATCCACTCTGATTTCAGGGCCCCGAAGAAACGCTCCATGGCGGCATTGTCCCAACACTGTCCGCGATGACTCATGCTCTGGTTCAGGCTGTACTCTTCAAGTGCAGCCCTAAATTTGTGGCTGGTGTACTGACATCCCTGGTCGGAATGAAACATCACGCCTGTCGGTTTGCCACGGGACTCGGCTGCCATGTGCAGCGCGTTACAGGCCAGCCTGGCGTCCGCAATCATCGAAAATGCCCAGCCGACTACACGGCGAGCATAAAGGTCGATC
>NZ_JAYFUI010000196.1:0-21955 GCF_034961125.1 Pseudomonas machongensis
GCTGGGGGGTATTTCGTTTCGACATGTGCTGATAAGTTTCGATTCGAAAGATAATGGTGGCAATCAAAACCTAAGATGAAGGATTCGTCAAGCAGCGGATAGATTTACTGGCAACGCTATTCCCTTGGGGAGCGGACTTGTCCAGCAATAAAAAAGCCGACTTATTCACATAAGTCGGCTTTCGATCGAAACGTCTGTGGATAACTCAGCTTTTCTTGATCTTCTCTGGCCGTTTCCAGCCATCAATGTTGCGCTGACGTGCGCGTGCCACTGCCAACTGAGCGGCTTCGACCGACTGGTTGATGGTCGAACCAGCAGCCGTGGTAGCGCCGTCCTTGATTTCCACAGGCGCCACCAGCGAGTTGTTCGAGCCGATGAACACATCTTCGCCCAGCACGGTCTTGAACTTGTTCGCGCCATCGTAGTTGCAGGTGATGGTACCGGCGCCGATGTTGGTGCGCGCACCGACCTCGGCATCACCCAGGTAGGTCAGGTGACCGGCCTTGGCACCTTCGCCCAGTCGAGCGTTCTTCAGCTCGACGAAGTTACCCACATGGGCCTTGGCCTCCAATACGCTGCCTGGGCGCAGGCGAGCAAACGGGCCGGCATCGCTGCCCTCGCCCATCACCGCACCTTCGAGATGGCTGTTGGCCTTGACCACCGCGCCCTTGCGCAGGGTGCTGTTCTTGATCACGCAGTTCGGGCCGATCTGTACATCGTCCTCGATGATCACCTTGCCTTCGAGGATGACGTTGATGTCGATCAGCACATCGCGCCCCACGATCACCTCGCCACGCACATCGAAACGGGCGGGATCACGCAGGGTCACACCTTGGGCCATCAGTCGGCGTCCCTCGCGCAACTGGTAGTGACGCTCGAGCTCGGACAGTTGCAGACGGTCGTTGGCGCCCTGCACTTCCATCGCGTCATGCGGCTGCTCGGTGGCAACCACCAAGCCATCGGCCACGGCCATGGCGATCACGTCGGTGAGATAGTACTCGCCCTGGGCGTTGTTGTTGGACAGACGCCCCATCCAGTCTGCCAGGCGCGCGGCCGGCAGCGCGAGGATGCCCGTGTTGCCTTCCTTGATCGCCCGCTGCGCTTCACTGGCGTCCTTGTGCTCGACGATGGCCGCTACCTGGCCTTGGGCATCGCGCACGATGCGGCCGTAACCGGTTGGATCCTGCAGGGTGACGGTCAGCAGGCCGAGTTGCTGTTCATTGACCTTGGCCAGAAGCCGCTCGAGCGTGCCCACCTCGATCAACGGCACGTCGCCATAGAGTACCAGCACAGTATCGGCGGTGATCGCCGGCAGTGCCTGGGCGACGGCATGGCCGGTGCCAAGCTGCTTGTCCTGCATGACGAAATTCAGATCGTCAGCCGCCAGGCGTTCACGCACCAGCTCTGCACCATGACCGATGACCACATGGATACCCTTCGGCTGCAACTGACGCGCGCTGTGGATAACGTGGCCAAGCATGGAGTTACCGGCAACCGGGTGCAGCACCTTGGGCAGCGAAGAGCGCATGCGGGTGCCTTGGCCTGCGGCGAGAATAACGATATCGAGTGACATTGACTGGCTACCAATCCTGGGCGGTCAGGGATGTGACCGAAGGGAAAATCGGAAAAAGAAAAAGGGTAGCCGAGGCTACCCTTTAACTCAATCGCAACGCAGGTTACCGGGAAGACCGGATCACTTGCCCTTGCGCATTTGCTGGACAGTACGCAGCTGTGCTGCGGCCTCGGCCAGACGTGCGGCAGCAGCGCCGTAGTCGAAGTCCGAGCCCTTAGTGTTCAGCGCGTTCTCGGCAGCCTTGAGGGCTTCCTGAGCCTGAGCTTCGTCCAGGTCGGCAGCACGTTGCACGGTGTCGGCGAGAACCTTGACCATGTTCGGCTGCACTTCGAGGAAGCCACCGGAGATGTAGAACACCTCTTGAGTGCCACCCTGCTTGGTCAGCGTGATCGGACCTGGCTTGAGATTGGTGATCAGCGGCGCGTGGCCTGGAGCGATACCCAGATCGCCCAGGTTGCCGTGCGCTACTACCATCTCGACCAGGCCGGAGAAGATCTCTCCCTCTGCGCTGACGATGTCGCAATGGACTGTCATAGCCATCTGCTTGCCTCAACCTGATTAGCGCCCCTTTCGGGGCGCCGGGATTACAGTTTCTTGGCTTTCTCGATCGCTTCGTCGATGCTGCCGACCATGTAGAACGCTTGTTCTGGCAGGTGGTCGTAGTCACCTTTGAGGATGCCGCTGAAGCCAGCGATGGTGTCCTTGAGCGAAACGTACTTGCCTGGCGAGCCGGTGAAGACTTCGGCCACGAAGAACGGCTGCGACAGGAAGCGCTGGATCTTACGAGCGCGGGCAACCAGTTGCTTGTCGGCTTCGGACAGTTCGTCCATACCCAGGATCGCGATGATGTCCTTCAGCTCTTTGTAGCGCTGCAGAACATACTGAACGCCACGAGCGGTCTCGTAGTGCTCGGTACCGATCACGTTCGGGTCCAGCTGGCGCGAAGTCGAGTCCAGTGGGTCGACCGCTGGGTAGATACCCAGGGAGGCGATGTCACGGGACAGAACGACGGTGGCGTCCAAGTGGGCGAAGGTAGTCGCTGGCGACGGGTCGGTCAGGTCGTCCGCAGGTACGTATACGGCCTGAACGGAGGTGATCGAACCTTCTTTGGTCGAAGTGATGCGCTCTTGCAGAACGCCCATCTCTTCAGCCAGGGTCGGCTGGTAACCTACTGCCGAAGGCATACGGCCCAGCAGTGCGGATACTTCGGTACCGGCCAGGGTGTAACGATAGATGTTGTCGACGAACAGCAGAACGTCGTTACCTTCGTCACGGAACTTCTCAGCCATGGTCAGGCCGGTCAGCGCAACGCGCAGACGGTTTCCTGGTGGCTCGTTCATCTGACCGTAGACCAGCGCTACCTTGTCGAGAACGTTGGAGTCCTTCATCTCGTGGTAGAAGTCGTTACCCTCACGAGTACGCTCACCCACACCAGCGAACACGGAATAACCGCTGTGTTCCATGGCGATGTTACGGATCAGTTCCATCATGTTTACGGTCTTGCCGACACCGGCACCACCGAACAGACCAACCTTACCACCCTTGGCGAACGGGCAAACCAGGTCGATAACCTTGATGCCGGTTTCCAGCAGGTCGTTGCCGCCTGCCTGGTCAGCGAACGAAGGCGCTGGCTGGTGGATACCGCGACGCTCTTCTTCGCCGATCGGGCCGGCTTCGTCGATCGGGTTGCCGAGGACGTCCATGATACGGCCCAGAGTGGCCTTACCAACTGGAACGGAGATGGCCGCGCCGGTATCGACGACGTCCAGACCGCGCTTCAGGCCTTCGGTCGAGCCCATCGCAATGGTACGAACCACGCCGTCGCCCAGCTGCTGCTGAACTTCCAGGGTGGTTTCCGCGCCTTGTACTTTCAGCGCGTTGTAAACACTCGGCACGACGTCACGTGGGAATTCCACGTCGATGACGGCGCCGATGATTTGAACGATACGTCCGCTACTCATAGCTGGATCCTCTGAATTTTTGAACCGTTAAACCGCGGCAGCGCCGCCGACGATTTCCGAGATCTCCTGGGTGATCGCAGCCTGACGCGCCTTGTTGTAGATCAATTGCAGCTCTTTGATCAAATCACCGGCGTTGTCTGTGGCGTTCTTCATGGCGATCATCCGGGCCGCTTGTTCAGCAGCGTTGTTCTCGACCACCGCCTGGTATACCTGCGACTCCACGTAACGCACCATCAAGCCGTCCAGCAGCTCTTTTGCGTCGGGTTCGTACAGGTAATCCCAGTGATGCTTGAGATCCTGATCCGGGGTTGCCACCAACGGTACCAATTGCTCGACCGTCGGTTTTTGGGTCATGGTGTTGATGAACTTGTTCGAAACCACCGAGAGGCGATCGATACGGCCATCGAGGTAGGCGTCCAGCATCACTTTGACGGAGCCGATCAGATCGTTGATCGATGGCTCTTCGCCCAGGTGGCTGATCGCGGCTACGACGTTGCCGCCAAAGATGCGGAAGAAAGTCGCACCCTTGCTGCCGATCACGCACAGGTCGATTTCCACGCCCTGTTCGCGGTTTGCGCTCATGTCCTTGACCAGGGCCTTGAACAGGTTGGTATTCAAGCCACCGCACAGACCACGGTCACTGCTCACCACGATATAACCGGCGCGCTTTACAGGGCGCTCGATCATGAACGGGTGGCGGTATTCCGGGTTGGCGTTGGCCAGATGACCGATCACCTGGCGGATACGCTCCGCGTAAGGACGGCTAGCAGCCATGCGCATTTGTGCTTTGCGCATTTTGCTGACCGCCACTTTCTCCATGGCGCTGGTAATTTTTTGCGTGCTTTTGATGCTCGCAATCTTACTGCGAATCTCTTTTGCGCCTGCCATGTATCACCTATCAGGTTAGCAAGCGGGGGCCGGAGCCCCCGCTGCGGCTTACCAGGTCTGGGTGGCCTTGAACTTCTCGATACCAGCTTTCATGCCAGCGTCGATTTCGTCGTTGAAGTCACCTTTCACGTTGATCTTGGCCAACAGCTCGGCGTGATCGCGGTGGAAGTAGGCGATCAGCGCTTGCTCGAAGCTGCCGACCTTGGAGACTTCTACGTCAGTCAGGAAACCACGCTCAGCGGCGTACAGCGACAGGGCCATGTCGGCGATCGACATTGGCGCGTACTGCTTCTGCTTCATCAGCTCGGTAACGCGCTGACCATGCTCCAGCTGCTTGCGGGTAGCCTCGTCCAGATCCGAAGCGAACTGGGCGAATGCAGCCAGTTCACGGTACTGAGCCAGTGCGGTACGGATACCGCCGGACAGTTTCTTGATGATCTTGGTCTGAGCGGCACCACCTACACGGGATACCGAAACACCGGCGTTCACTGCTGGGCGGATGCCCGAGTTGAACATGGCCGATTCCAGGAAGATCTGACCGTCGGTGATCGAGATCACGTTGGTCGGAACGAACGCGGAAACGTCGCCAGCCTGGGTTTCGATGATCGGCAGGGCGGTCAGGGAACCGGTCTTGCCAGTCACTGCGCCGTTGGTGAACTTCTCGACGTACTCTTCCGAAACGCGCGATGCACGCTCCAGCAGACGGGAGTGGAGATAGAACACGTCGCCTGGGTACGCTTCACGTCCTGGTGGACGGCGCAGCAGCAGGGAGATCTGACGGTAGGCAACAGCCTGCTTGGACAGGTCATCGTAGACGATCAGGGCGTCTTCACCGCGGTCACGGAAGAACTCGCCCATGGTGCAGCCGGCGTATGGCGCCAGGAACTGCAGTGCGGCGGATTCCGAAGCACTGGCAACGACCACGATGGTGTTGGCCAGGGCGCCGGCTTCTTCGAGCTTGCGAACGATGTTGGCAACGGTCGAACGCTTTTGGCCGACAGCCACATAAACACAGAAAATACCGGAGTCTTTCTGGTTGATGATGGCGTCGATGGCCATGGCGGTCTTGCCGATCTGGCGGTCACCGATGATCAGCTCGCGCTGGCCACGGCCGACAGGAATCATGGCGTCGACGGACTTGTAGCCAGTCTGTACAGGCTGGTCTACCGACTTACGCCAGATCACGCCTGGGGCCACTTTCTCGACCGCGTCGGTCTGGGTGTTGCCCAGAGGACCTTTGCCGTCGATCGGGTTGCCCAGTGCGTCAACGACGCGACCCAGCAGTTCCTTACCAACCGGAACTTCCAGGATGCGGCCGGTGCACTTGGCGCTCATGCCTTCGGCCAGGGTGTCATAGGCACCCAGGATCACTGCACCTACGGAGTCTTGCTCCAGGTTCAGTGCCATGCCGAATACGCTGCCAGGGAACTCGATCATTTCGCCGTACATGACGTCGGCCAGACCGTGGATCCGCACGATACCGTCGGATACCGAAACAACGGTACCTTCGTTACGGGCTTGGGAGCCGACATCGAGTTTCTCGATGCGACCCTTGATGATTTCACTAATTTCGGAAGGATTGAGTTGCTGCATTGCTCTGCTGCCCCTTCAAACTCAAGATTTCAATGCTTCGGCCAGTTTCGCGATCTTGCCGCGAACCGAGCCATCGATTACCAGGTCGCCGGCGCGGATGACGACGCCGCCGATCAGGCTGGCATCCTCCGACGCGTGCAGGCGCACTTCCCGGCTGAGCCGTGCACTGAGAACCTTGGCGAGTTTGTCTTGCTGTTCTTGGTTCAACGCAAAAGCACTGGTGACTTCCACGTCCACGGATTTCTCTTGCTCGGCCTTGTACAGGTCGAACAGAGCGGCGATCTCCGGCAGAAGCAGGAGACGGTCGTTTTCCGCGGCAACATGAATGAAATTCTGTGCCTGTACATCGAACTTGTCACCGCACACTTCAATGAATGCGGCGGCCTTTTCTGCGCTAGTCAGTTGCGGGGCCTTGAGCAGGCGCTGCATGGTGCCGTCTTCCGACACCGCAGCAGCCAGGCCGAGCATGGCTGACCAATTGGCCAGTTGCTGCTGGGCCTGGGCGTGCTCGAAAGCTGCCTTAGCGTAAGGTCGGGCCAACGTGGTCAGTTCTGCCATGATCGCCCTCGCTTAAATTTCAGCGGCCAGTTTGTTAACCAGCTCCGCATGCGCGTTTTGATCGATTGTGGCGCCAAGGATCTTTTCAGCGCCGCCAACGGCCAGGGCACCCACTTGGGCGCGCAGGGCGTCTTTGATGCTGTTCAGTTCCTGTTCGATCTCGGCTTGAGCCTGAGCCTTCACACGGTCAGCTTCGACGCGAGCCTGATCACGGGCTTCCTCGACAAGCTGAGCAGCGCGTTTCTTGCTTTGCTCAATGATTTCGGCTGCCTGTGCTTTTGCTTCACGCAGTTGCTGACCCGCTTTCTCTTGGGCCAGCTCCAGGTCGCGAGCTGCGCGGTTGGCAGCGTCCAAGCCGTCGGCAATCTTCTTTTGGCGCTCGTGCAGAGCAGTGATGACCGGAGGCCATACATACTTCATGCAGAACAGCACAAAAATCAGAAAAGCAACGGATTGGCCAATCAGGGTTGCATTAATGTTCACGCCAACACCTCGCTCGGTCTTTGTCCATCACACCAATCAACTCGTAGGAACGAGTGATTAGCCGGCGATCTGACCAACGAAGGGATTCGCGAAGGTGAAGAACAGAGCGATACCAACACCGATCATGGTTACGGCGTCGAGCAGACCGGCAACGATGAACATTTTGACCTGCAGCATCGGAACCATCTCAGGCTGACGAGCAGCGCCTTCCAGGAACTTGCCGCCCAGCAGGCCGAAACCAATGGCGGTACCCAGAGCACCCAGGCCGATCAGCAGAGCAACAGCGATAGCGGTCAGACCAACTACAGTTTCCATCTTTCCTCCCGACTTTTACGTCGTATTGGTTAGGTTTTTTAATTGAAGCGGTAAAACAAATCGTTTGAAACAACTGCCCTTGCGGACTTTTTCAGTCTTCCCCCCGAACAGGCGGGGAAGACTATCAGACACGCCAGGCGGTCTTAATGGTTATCTTCGTGCGCCATCGACAGGTAGACGATGGTGAGCATCATGAAGATGAATGCTTGCAGCGTGATGATCAGGATGTGGAACACCGCCCACGCCCACTGCAGCACCACACCCAGGCCGCTGAGCCAGAGGATGCCGGTGCCGAACATCACGGCGATCAGGATGAACACCAGCTCGCCGGCATACATGTTGCCGAACAGACGCAGTGCCAGGGAGATCGGTTTGGCGATCAAGGTGACGAATTCCAGCAGGAAGTTCACCGGGATCAGCAGGATCTGCACGAAGATGTTCTTGCTACCGAACGGGTGGAGCGTGAGCTCACCGATGAAGCCGCCGATGCCCTTGACCTTGATGCTGTAGAAGATGATCAGCGCGAACACGCTCAGGGCCATGCCCAGGGTGGCGTTCGGGTCGGTGGTCGATACGGCACGGAACGGAATGTGCGGATCGCCCGAGATCCAGATCGCCAGCTGCGGAATCCAGTCGACCGGTACCAGGTCGATGGCGTTCATCAGGAACACCCAGACGAAGATGGTCAGGGCCAGCGGTGCGATGACCGGGCTACGACCGTGGAACGAGTCCTTCACGCTACCGTGAACGAAGTCGACCAGTACTTCGACGAAGTTCTGCAGGGCACCAGGCTGACCAGAGGTCGCCTTCTTGGCCGCCATGCGGAAGATGAACAGGAAGATCAGACCCAGTGCAACGGACCAGCCCAGGGTGTCCAGGTGGAATGCCCAGAAGCCCATTGCCTTGGCTTCGGCAGCCGAATGGGCCAGGCCCCAACTGCCGTCTGGTAGTTGACCGTAGGTCAGGTTCTGCAAGTGGTGCTGGATATAGCCCGAAGCGGTTTCTGCTGCCATGGTTGCCTCAAACGCCCTAAGGTCTCGAAAGTCTTTTATTCATCAGCAGTGGCGCGAACCAGCTGACCGTGAGAGTCAGCAGGAAGACGCCGAATACTGCTAACGGCGCCAGTGGCTTCACTCCTGCAAAGGTCAGTGCGAACAGCACTGCCGTCAAAATCAATTTGCCTGCCTCGCCTGCGTAGAACGACTTGACGATGGCCTGCGCCGCCCGGGCTCCGCTGAAGCGAAAAGCCTTCCAGGCGAAATACACGTTGGGCAGCCAGCCGATCAAACCTCCACAGAGGCCCGAATAACCGCTGACCTTGCCCTGCCACTGCCACAACACCAACGTTGCCAGCAATAACACCCCAAATTGAGCCAGCAGTACCGGGAAAACCGCCCAGCGATGGAAAGGCAGGCGGTTTGGCGTGCGGATTTCCATCAAAACTGCTCCTCGAAAGTCGACTGCCCAGTCAGCTATGACTTGGCATAATTTGTGCCGACAAAATGCGCGCAGAGTATAGGGGTGGATTAACCCCTATTCAACTCTTGGGTAGTGATTTCCGACTGCGCGCTACAACGGGAATTGTTTCAGCGGATGTGAGCAAGTACACCCTGAAGCTCGTCGAGGGAGTTGTAGCGAATGACCAACTGGCCCTTGCCCTTGTCACCATGGCGAATCTGCACCGAAGAGCCCAGGCGCTCTGCCAGCCGCTGTTCCAGCCGGGCAATATCCGGATCAGGTTTGCTCGATTCCACCGGCTCAGGCTTGCCGTTGAGCCACTGACGCACCAGTGCCTCGGTTTGGCGCACGGTGAGGCCTCGTGCGACAACATGTCGCGCCCCTTCTTCCTGCCGGCCTTCCTCAAGCCCCAGCAAGGCACGCGCATGGCCCATTTCCAGGTCGCCGTGGGCGAGCATGGTCTTGATCGCCTCAGGAAGGCTGATCAGGCGCAGCAGGTTGGCCACGGTGACGCGCGACTTGCCCACGGCATCGGCCACCTGTTGCTGGGTCAGCTCGAACTCCTGCTGCAGCCGCTGCAGGGCCAGGGCCTCTTCCAGCGGGTTGAGGTCCTCGCGCTGGATGTTCTCGATCAGCGCCATGGCGATGGCTGCTTCGTCCGGCACTTCACGGACCATGGCCGGGATAGTGTCCAGGCCGGCCTGCTGGGTGGCGCGCCAGCGACGCTCACCGGCGATGATCTCGTAGCGGCCTTCGCCAATCGGGCGAACCACGATCGGCTGCATCACACCATGATTGCGGATCGAATGCGCCAGCTCTTCCAGCGCCTCCGGGTCCATGTCACGGCGAGGTTGGTACTTGCCACGCTGGATCAGTTCGACCGGCAGGCGCTGCAGTTCCTTCTGGTCGACCGTGACAGCCTGCTCTTCGAGCGCGCTGACGGAAGGACCACTGAGCAGTGCATCCAACCCACGTCCGAGACCGCGTTTCTTGATGGCCATGCGGATTCCTTAAGTTGTTTGTGCAGTGCGGGATTGACGGCGCTGACGGCGCACCAGTTCACCAGCCAGGGCCAGGTAGGCGAGCGCACCACGTGATTGCTTGTCGTAGGCCAGCGCCGGCATACCGAAGCTCGGAGCCTCGGCCAGGCGAATATTGCGCGGAATCACGGTGTCGTAGAGCTGATCGCCGAAATGCTCCTTGAGCTGGGCCGAAACATCGTTGTTCAGACTCAGGCGTGGGTCGTACATGGTCCTTAGCAGGCCTTCGATCTTCAGCTCCGGGTTCAACCGGGCAGCGATGCGCTTGATGTTATCCACAAGGTCGCTCAGGCCTTCCAGCGCGTAGTACTCGCACTGCATGGGAATGATCACGCCATCGGAAGCGACCAACGCGTTCAGCGTCAGCATCGACAACGACGGCGGGCAGTCGATGAGGATGTAGTCGTAGTTGTCGCGGATAGGCGCCAGCGCATTGCGCAGGCGGCTCTCCTTCATCTGCATTTCCAGCAGCACCACCTCTGCCGCGGTGAGGTCACGGTTGGCGGGCAACAGCTGGAAGCCGCCGTGCTCGGAGTACTGCATGGCCTGGGCCAGGTCGCATTCCCCGATCAACAGGTCGTACACCGAGTGCTCGAGCTCGTGTTTATCCACACCGCTGCCCATGGTGGCGTTGCCCTGTGGATCGAGGTCGATCAGCAGCACGCGACGCTTGGTCGCGGCCAGCGATGCGGCGAGATTGATGCAGGTAGTGGTCTTGCCGACACCACCTTTCTGGTTCGCGATTGCGAATACCTTAGCCATTGTTGCGTGTGTTCCCAGTCAAGCCTTGCGGCGCAGTATCAGCAGATGGCGCTGGCCCTGGCAACCTGGAACGGTCAGGGCCTGCTCGCTTTCCACTGTGAAGTCTGCGGGCAATGCTACCAGTTCATCGGCAGGATGCAGCCCCTTCATTGCAAGCCATTGCGTACGGGCGTCACCCAGGTGGCGGGTCCAGTTGGTGAAATTCTCCATGCTGCTGAAGGCGCGGGAGATGATTCCGCAGAATGGCTGCTCGGGCTGGACCTCTTCCACGCGGCTGTGGATAACCGTCAGGTTGTCGAGTTTCAGCTCCATCTTCACCTGCGTCAGGAAGCGGGTCTTCTTGCCGTTGCTGTCCAGCACCGTGACCTGCTTGTGCGGGTGCAGGATAGCCAGCGGGATACCAGGCATCCCGCCGCCGCTGCCAACATCCAGCCAGCGCTGGGTGTCATTGTGGATAAACGGCATGACGCTGAGGCTGTCGAGCAGATGGCGCGACACCATCTCGTCCGGATCGCGCACTGCGGTCAGGTTGTAGGCCTTGTTCCATTTGATCAACAGGGCCAGGTACCCCAGCAGCAGTTCGTGCTGCTGCGCACTCAGCTCGACTCCAAGCTGGCGCGCACCTGTGGACAACTCTTCGGCATGTTGCGGGGTGACCAAGGAACTCAAGCGCTTTGCTCCAATTCGCGGCCAGCGCCGCGTTTTTTCAGGTGAATCAGCAACAGGGAAATTGCCGCCGGGGTAACGCCGGGAATACGCGAAGCCTGGCCGAGGGTTTCCGGACGGGTCTGGCCGAGCTTGCTCTGAATTTCCTTGGACAACCCGGAAATGCCAGCGTAGTCGATATCCACAGGCAGGCGAGTGTCTTCGCTGGCGCGCAGCCTGGCGATCTCGTCCTGCTGGCGATCGATGTAGCCAGCGTACTTGGTCTTGATCTCGACCTGTTCAGCCACCTGTGGATCGATTACATCGCCGCCTGTGGCTTCGATCAGCCCGGCGTAGTCGATCTCGGGGCGCGCCAGCAAGTTGAGCAGGTTGTACTCGTGGGCCAACGGAGTACCGAACTTATCCACAACGGCCTGGCCTTGCGGGGTACCCGGGCGGATCCAGGTGCTCATCATGCGCTGTTCTTCACGTTCGATGCCTTCGCGCTTGGCGGTGAAGGCGGCCCAGCGCTCGTCGTCGACCAACCCCAGTTCGCGGCCTTTCTCGGTCAGACGCAGGTCAGCGTTGTCTTCGCGCAGGATCAGCCGGTATTCGGCACGCGAAGTGAACATGCGGTAAGGCTCCTGGGTACCCAGGGTAATCAGGTCATCGACCAGCACGCCGATGTACGCCTCGTCGCGGCGTGGGCACCAGCTTTCGCGACCCTGCGCGCGCAGCGCGGCGTTGGTACCGGCCAGCAAGCCCTGGGCGCCGGCTTCTTCGTAGCCGGTGGTGCCGTTGATCTGACCTGCGAAGAACAGGCCGCCGATGACCTTGGTCTCTAGGCTGTACTTGAGATCACGCGGATCGAAGTAGTCGTACTCGATGGCGTAACCCGGACGCACGATGTGCGCGTTCTCCATGCCACGGATCGAACGAACGATCTGCAGCTGCACATCGAACGGCAGCGAGGTCGAGATGCCGTTGGGATACAGCTCATGGGTGTTCAAGCCTTCCGGCTCGATGAATACCTGATGGCTTTCCTTGTCGGCGAAGCGATGGATCTTGTCCTCGATCGACGGGCAGTAGCGCGGGCCGATGCCTTCGATCACACCGGAATACATCGGTGAACGGTCGAGGTTCGAGGCGATGATCTCGTGGGTACGGGCGTTGGTGTGGGTGATCCAGCAACTGACCTGCCGCGGATGCATCTGGGCATTGCCCATGAACGACATCACCGGAATCGGGGTATCGCCTGGCTGTTCACCCATCACAGAGAAATCTACCGAGCGGCCATCGATACGCGGCGGTGTGCCGGTTTTCAAACGGCCGACACGCAGCGGCAGCTCACGCAGACGATGAGCCAGGGCAATGGCGGGAGGATCACCCGCGCGGCCACCGGAGTAATTCTGCAGGCCGATGTGGATAAGTCCACCGAGGAAGGTGCCGGTAGTCAGCACCACAGAGTCGGCGAAGAAGCGCAGGCCCATCTGTGTCACCACACCCTTGACCTGGTCCTGCTCGACGATCAGGTCATCGCAGGACTGCTGGAATATCCACAGGTTCGGCTGGTTCTCCAGGATCTCGCGGACCACGGCCTTGTAGATGGCGCGGTCGGCCTGTGCACGGGTGGCGCGTACGGCCGGGCCCTTGCGGTTGTTCAGGATGCGGAACTGGATGCCGCTCTTGTCGGTAGCCAGCGCCATGGCGCCGCCGAGCGCATCGATTTCCTTGACCAGGTGGCTCTTGCCGATGCCACCGATGGCCGGGTTGCAACTCATGTGACCGAGGGTTTCCACGTTATGGGTCAGCAGCAGGGTTTTCACACCCATGCGTGCGGACGCAAGCGCAGCCTCGGTACCGGCATGGCCGCCGCCGATGACGATCACTTCAAAACGGGAAGGGAAATCCACCACGCACCTCGTGCCTGTTTTTGCGAATAGAGAAGGTAAGCCGACAAGTATAGGGACTTCACCCGCTCTAGTGAAACCGTCTGAGCAAATTTTGACCAGTCTGTGGATGAATGGCGGCAATAGAAATCAAAAAGGAAAAATTTATAAAAGCTTTGTTTTTATGTTTATTCTTAGGCGGCTATCCACATGTGGATAAGTGATTTGAGGCCAGTATTCATGATGCCTGTAGAGAATCATAACCCTGTGTCGAAGGTAGGCTGAGGGCTCTGGATAACAGCGTTTAACCTGTGGATTAAAGTTTGTATTACCCACAGGTGGGTTTGTCCTCAGAAAAAAAGCCTGGTTATCAACGGACCTGAAGGGCAGTTTTCCACAGGGCTCCTGATGATCGTTTTAGCCTGTGGATGAGATTTACATGCGGGTGATCGAATCAAGAGAAGCCCGCTTCCGGGTTTCCGGCAGGCAAAAAAAAGCCGCTCCTCACTGGAGCGGCCTTGGTATTGCCGGGCTGTGCGTTACTTACCGATGCAGAAGCTCGAGAAGATCCTTCCGAGCAGGTCATCCGAGCTGAAGGCACCGGTGATCTCTCCCAGGGCTTGCTGAGCCTGGCGCAGGTCCTCTGCCAGCAACTCACCGGCGCCAGCGAGTGTCAGTTGGGCATGACCATGATCAAGGTGTGCACTGGCCTGGCGCAGCGCATCCAGATGCCGCCTGCGTGCGCTGAAGCTGCTTTCCGCAGTCTGTTCATAACCCATGCAGGCTTTGAGGTGGTCACGCAGCAGATCCAGCCCCGTGGCATCCCCCTTGGCGCTGAGAGTGATCGTCACATGGCCATCATCACTCTGCTCGATGCCTGCACGCTCGCCACTCAGGTCGGCCTTGTTGCGAATCAGCGTGACCTTGGCCGGATCCGGCCGTTGATCGAGGAACTCGGGCCACAGTGCAAACGGATCGTTGGCCTCAGGCGCAGTGGAATCCACCACCAGCAGCACCCGGTCAGCTTCGCCAATGGCCTTGAGAGCACGCTCCACACCGATCTTTTCCACGTGATCGTCGGTATCGCGCAGTCCTGCGGTATCCACCACGTGCAGCGGCATGCCATCGATGTGGATATGTTCGCGCAGAATGTCCCGGGTGGTGCCGGCGATGTCTGTGACGATTGCCGCTTCGCGACCAGCCAACTGGTTGAGCAGGCTGGACTTGCCGGCATTCGGACGGCCGGCGATCACGACGGTCATGCCATCGCGCAGCAGCGCGCCTTGACCAGCCTCGCGCTGCACTGTGGATAACTCGCTCCTGACTGCTTCAAGCATCTTCAGCACGTGACCGTCGGCCAGGAAGTCGATTTCTTCTTCGGGAAAATCGATGGCCGCCTCGACATAAATCCGCAGTGCGATCAATGCCTCGGTCAATGCATGGACACGCTTGGAGAAGGCACCTTGCAGCGAACGCAGGGCATTGCGTGCGGCTTGGGTGGAACTGGCTTCGATCAGATCGGCGATCGCTTCAGCCTGGGCCAGGTCGAGCTTGTCGTTGAGGAACGCTCGCTCGCTGAACTCGCCAGGACGGGCAAGGCGGCAGCCCAATTCGACACAGCGCTGCAGCAGCATGTCGAGCACAACCGGCCCTCCATGCCCCTGCAGTTCCAGAACGTCTTCACCGGTGAACGAGTTGGGGCCAGGGAAGAACAGCGCGATGCCTTCATCCAGGACCAGGCCATCGTCGCCACGGAAGGGCCCGTAGTGAGCATGGCGCGGGGTCAGTGTACGTCCGGTGATGGCCTGACCGGCCTGGCTCGCCAATGGCCCGGACAAACGGACGATACCGACGCCACCACGGCCTTGGGCGGTGGCGATGGCGGCAATGGTTTCACGCACGGTATTCATGCTCGAAAGCCTCTACGACAAAACGACGGATAGCAAAAACGCCCCACGAGGGGGCGTTTTTATTCACAGGCTAATGGATCGGCCTGTCAAGCAGCAGCTTTTTTGGTTGCTGCTTCGATGCGACGGGTGATGTACCACTGCTGAGTGATCGACAGGCAGTTGTTCACAACCCAGTACAGCACCAGACCAGCCGGGAACCACAGGAAGAAGAAGGTGAAGATGATTGGCATCATTTTCATGACCTTCGCCTGCATCGGATCCGGTGGCGTCGGGTTCAGACGCTGCTGGATGAACATGGTGGCGCCCATGATGATCGGCAGGATGAAGAACGGATCCTTGATCGACAGGTCGGTAATCCACAGCATCCAAGGGGCCTGGCGCATCTCGACGCTTTCCAGCAGTACCCAGTACAAGGCCAGGAACACTGGCATCTGTACCAGGATCGGCAGGCAGCCACCCAGCGGGTTGATCTTCTCTTTCTTGTACAGCTCCATCATCGCCTGGGACATCTTCTGGCGATCATCGCCGAAGCGTTCCTTGAGCTGGGCCAGTTTCGGCGCCACGGCACGCATGCGCGCCATCGAACGGTAGCTGGCAGCCGACAGCGGGAAGAACAGGCCCTTGATGAGCATGGTCAGAACGATGATCGACCAGCCCCAGTTACCCAGCAGGCTGTGGATATGTTGCAGCAGCCAGAAGATCGGCTGGGCAATGAACCACAGGAAGCCGTAGTCGACGGTCAATTCCAGGCCTGGGGACAATTCCTTGAGCTTGGACTGGATCTTCGGACCGGCATACAGCATGGCGCTGGTCTCGACCTTGCCGCCGGCAGGCACGTTCAACGCCGGGCCGGTGTAGCCGATGATGTAGTTGCCCTGGCTGTCCTTGAAGGTGCGCATCACGTTGTTGTCCGACTTGGCCGGAATCCACGCAGTGACGAAGTAGTGCTGCAGCCAGGCGACCCACCCGCCAGACACATTTTCATTCAGATACGCTTTTTTGCCAGTCTTCTCAGCTTCGTTAGCCTTGTCGATATCCTTCATCGACACCTTTTTGTACGGCTCCGAACTTGTCCACAGGGCTGCGCCTAGGTAAGTCGCAGTGCCGGTAGCGGTACTCGAAGAAGGATCGGAACTAGCATCGCGCTTGAGCTGGGCAAACATGCTGCCGGTCCAGGGCGTGGCGCTCTGGTTGTCGATCAGGTAGCTGACGTTCAGGTCGTACTCACCGCGCTTGAAGCTGAAGCGCTTGATGTAGTTGACACCGTTGTCGCTGTACTTGAGGTCGACCACCAGTTGGTCCTGGCCGTTTGCCAGCTGGTAGCTCTTCTGCTCGGAGGCATACAGCGGGCGACCGGTAGAATGGGCGTCCGGACCGTTGGTCCCGATCAGACCGCTCTGGGCCACGTACAGGCGCTCACCGCCGTTGTCGAAAAGTTGGAAAGCGATGTCAGGATGATCCTGACGACGTGGGTACTTGGGCAGGGTCAGCTGGACGATATCGCCGCCGACCGGGTCGATAGCCAGGTCCAGGACATCGGTTTTTACCCGGATCAGGTCCTTGCTGACTGCGACTGGCGCAATTTCAGCAGAACTTGCATGGGCGTTGACGCTCGGCAGGTCGTCGCTGGCGCCGGTGTTTCCGGCCGCAACGGTGTCCGGCAGGGCCGGTGCAGCGTTGTTGGCCGCCGTGTGCTGAGTCGGCAAGGCTGCCTGACCATAGTCCTGGTTCCACTTGAGGACCAGAACGTAGGACACGATTGCCAGGGCGACGATCAGGATCGTGCGTTTAATATCCATGATTACTCGGCTATCGAAGAAGTTCGGGAGGAAGGAGCAGGCGGGACGGGATCGAAACCGCCATCATTCCACGGATGACAACGACCCAGGCGACGAACGGCAAGCCACCCGCCACGCAAGAGGCCATGGTTTTCTATGGCTTCGTACGCGTAACAGGAGCAACTGGGGTAGAAACGACAGTGACTGGCCATCAGAGGACTGATGGCGTAACGGTAGAACTGGATCGGAACGAGGGCCAGTTTACGCATCGTGACTGTCTACCCGTGCGGAATCGGCAGGTACCGCTGGAGAGGGCCTACTGCGGGCCAGGCGCTTCCAGAGTTTGCCAAAGTGTTGGTGCAATTCTGGGTTTTCTATCTCACCCAACCCCTTGCGCGCGACGATCACGATATCCAGTCCGGCCAGACTTTGCTGGTTCAGACGGAAAGAGTCGCGCATCAGGCGTTTGAGGCGGTTGCGTTGAACGGCGAGCTTGACGCTCTTCTTGCCGATCACCAGGCCGAGGCGTGGATGATCGAGGCCGTTCTCGCGGGCAAGGATGAGCAGGCTTTTCCCTGGAACCTTGCCGGTTGGGGAGTCGAAGACTGCTTTGAAATGCCGGGGTGTAAGCAGTCGCTTATCCCGACTGAAGTCCTGACTCACCACCTGTGCCGAAAAATCAAATTGCCAGACGCTTACGGCCTTTGGCACGACGACGCGACAGAACAGCGCGGCCGTTCTTGGTGGCCATACGGGCACGGAAACCGTGGGTGCGCGCGCGCTTGATGGTGCTTGGTTGGAAAGTACGTTTCATGGCGTGTTACCTGGGTTGTCGACAACGGGCCGGGATGGCCCCCTTTTTAAGAGACCGGCGATTCTAGAGAAAGCAAGACGATAGGTCAATTTCCAACCAGCATTCCTTATAGGCGGCCTTTCCTTCTGGCTGGCCGAGAGAGCAGTTGATTCACACCGAACAGATGCTCAACATGAAAAAAAAGAGAGACATATAGAAAGCTCTTCTGAAGAACTTATAGATCTTAAGTGGATAAGTATCTGTGGATAACCTGCTGCAGGCCACAAGCTATCGACTGTACAGAGAATCATAAGTATGTCGGTAACAGGTGCTTTGGCTGTGCCGGAACCGCGGAAAAGCTGTGGATGGAAGCTGTGTTTATCCACAGATGAATTATCCACAGGGTTGAGCCCTGGGTTGTGCATAGCCCTCATGTGCCGTTATCCACAGGGCTTATTTTCGGCTTGCAGGGTCGTTTTTGCCGCTAAATGACTGATTTGGCACAGCTCAACACGCCACGACATGTGGATAAGTGAATGCTCGCCCGGTACAATGGCGGTTTGTTTTTGCCTCATCCGGCTTTCAACTCAGGGGATATCCGTGTCAGTGGAACTTTGGCAGCAGTGCGTGGAGCTTCTGCGCGACGAACTGCCTGCCCAGCAATTCAACACCTGGATCCGTCCGCTACAGGTCGAAGCCGAAGGCGACGAGTTGCGCGTCTATGCGCCTAACCGTTTCGTTCTCGATTGGGTCAATGAAAAGTACCTCGGCCGCCTGCTCGAACTGCTGGGTGAACAAGGCAACGGCCTTGCACCTGCCCTCTCCTTATTAATAGGCAGTCGCCGCAGCTCCGCACCACGGGCGGCACCTAACGCGCCGGTCAGTGCTGCGGTCGCTGCATCGCTGGCCCAGAGCCAGGCCAAGCCGGCCGCCCAGCCGCCGGCGGTTGCCAGCGCACCGGTCACGGCGCCCGAACCTGCGTTGGTCAGTGAGGTGGAGGAACCTGCAGCCTCCCAGGATGGTTTCGACGGGATGGGCGATTCGACGCCTGCGCCTGCAGCGACCGCGCGTACCGAGCAACGGACCGTACAGGTCGAAGGGGCGCTCAAGCACACCAGCTACCTGAACCGAACCTTCACCTTCGAGACCTTCGTGGAGGGTAAGTCCAACCAGCTGGCACGCGCTGCGGCCTGGCAGGTTGCGGACAACCCCAAGCACGGCTACAACCCGCTCTTCCTTTATGGGGGAGTCGGCCTGGGTAAGACGCACTTGATGCATGCTGTGGGTAACCACTTGCTGAAGAAGAACCCGAATGCCAAGGTCGTCTACTTGCATTCGGAGCGTTTCGTCGCCGACATGGTCAAGGCGTTGCAGCTGAACGCCATCAACGAATTCAAGCGCTTCTACCGTTCGGTGGACGCGCTGTTGATCGACGATATCCAGTTCTTCGCCCGCAAGGAGCGTTCCCAGGAGGAGTTCTTCCACACCTTCAATGCCCTGCTCGAGGGTGGACAGCAGGTCATTCTCACCAGTGACCGCTACCCTAAAGAGATCGAAGGCCTGGAAGAGCGCCTGAAGTCGCGCTTTGGTTGGGGCCTGACCGTGGCTGTCGAGCCACCGGAACTGGAAACCCGTGTAGCGATCCTGATGAAGAAGGCCGACCAGGCCAAGGTCGAACTGCCGCACGATGCTGCGTTCTTCATCGCCCAGCGCATCCGCTCCAACGTGCGCGAACTGGAAGGCGCATTGAAGCGGGTGATCGCTCACTCGCACTTCATGGGGCGAGACATCACCATCGAGTTGATTCGCGAATCGCTCAAGGATCTGCTGGCACTGCAAGACAAGCTGGTCAGTGTGGATAACATCCAGCGCACGGTCGCCGAGTACTACAAGATCAAGATCTCCGATCTGTTGTCCAAGCGCCGCTCGCGCTCTGTCGCGCGCCCACGGCAGGTGGCCATGGCGTTGTCCAAGGAGCTGACCAACCACAGTCTGCCGGAGATCGGCGACATGTTCGGCGGTCGGGATCACACCACCGTGCTGCACGCATGCCGCAAGATCAACGAATTGAAGGAATCCGACGCGGACATCCGCGAGGACTACAAGAACCTGCTGCGCACGCTGACCACCTGATGGGTGTCGGCGCAGCTCTTTGAAGGCAAGGGACTAGACCATGCATTTCACCATTCAACGCGAAGCCCTGTTGAAACCCCTGCAACTGGTCGCAGGCGTCGTCGAGCGCCGCCAGACCTTGCCGGTCCTGTCCAACGTGCTGCTGGTCGTGCAAGGCCAGCAGTTGTCGTTGACCGGTACCGACCTGGAAGTCGAACTGGTTGGCCGCGTGCAGCTGGAAGAGCCGGCTGAGCCCGGCGAGATCACCGTCCCGGCGCGTAAGCTGATGGATATCTGCAAGAGCCTGCCCAGCGATGCGCTGATCGATATCAAGGTCGATGAGCAGAAGCTGCTGGTCAAGGCTGGCCGCAGCCGTTTCACCCTGTCGACCCTGCCGGCCAACGACTTCCCCACCGTGGAAGAAGGCCCGGGTTCGCTCACCTGCAACCTGGAGCAGAGCAAACTGCGTCGCCTGATCGAGCGCACCAGCTTCGCCATGGCCCAGCAGGACGTTCGCTACTACCTCAACGGCATGCTGCTGGAAGTTTCCACCGACACCCTGCGCGCTGTCGCCACTGACGGTCACCGTCTGGCGCTGTGCGCCATGCAGGCACCCATCGGCCAGGCCGAGCGTCACCAGGTCATCGTTCCGCGCAAAGGTATTCTGGAGCTGGCGCGTCTGCTGACCGATCCGGAGGGCATGGTCAGTATTGTCCTGGGCCAGCACCACATTCGTGCGACCACCGGTGAGTTCACCTTTACCTCGAAACTGGTGGACGGCAAGTTCCCGGATTACGAGCGTGTACTGCCCAAGGGTGGTGACAAGCTGGTGATCGGTGATCGCCAGGCGCTGCGTGAAGCCTTCAGCCGTACTGCGATCCTGTCCAACGAGAAGTACCGCGGCATTCGCCTGCAACTGGCCTCCGGCCAGCTGAAGATTCAGGCCAACAACCCCGAGCAGGAAGAGGCTGAAGAAGAGATCAGCGTCGACTACGAAGGCGGTTCGTTGGAGATCGGCTTCAACGTCAGCTATCTGCTGGACGTCCTTGGAGTCATGACCACTGAGCAGGTTCGTCTGATTCTCGCCGACTCCAACAGCAGCGCCCTGCTGCAGGAAGCCGGTAATGACGACTCGTCCTACGTTGTCATGCCGATGCGTCTGTAACCTGTAGCAGGCCAAATGTCCCTTCGACGTCTTTCGGTCACCGCGGTGCGCAATCTGCACCCGGTGACCCTCTCCCCCTCTCCTCGCATCAACATCCTCTACGGCGCCAATGGCAGCGGAAAGACCAGTGTGCTCGAGGCCGTGCACCTTTTGGGGCTGGCTCGCTCATTTCGCAGTACTCGATTGAACCCTGTCATCCAGTACGAACAGCCGACCTGTACTGTATTCGGCCAGGTTGAAATCACCGATGGCGCGACGAGCAATCTTGGCGTTTCGCGCGAGCGACAAGGGGATTTCACCATTCGCATCGACGGTCAGAATGCGCGCAGTGCCGCACAACTGGCTGAAATGCTGCCGCTGCAGTTGATTAACCCGGACAGCTTCCGCCTACTCGAAGGCGCTCCCAAGGTGCGCCGTCAGTTCCTGGATTGGGGAGTGTTCCACGTGGAACCTCGATTCATGGCGACCTGGCAGCGCTTGCAGAAGGCCCTGCGGCAGCGGAACTCATGGCTGCGACATGGTACACTTGACGCTGCTTCGCAAGCCGCCTGGGACCGGGAACTGTGTCTCGCCAGCGCGGAAATAGATGAATACCGTCGCAACTATATCAAGGCCTTGAAGCCCGTCTTCGAGCGAACCCTGAGCGAACTGGTCGAGCTGGACGGATTGACCCTTAGCTACTATCGGGGCTGGGACAAGGATCGGGACCTCAGTGAAGTCCTCGCCACCTCTCTCCTTCGCGATCAGCAGATGGGCCATACCCAGGCCGGTCCGCAACGTGCTGACCTACGCCTGAGATTGGGCGCCAATAACGCGGCCGATATCCTGTCTCGTGGTCAGCAAAAGCTGGTCGTTTGTGCCCTACGGATTGCCCAGGGGCATCTCGTCAGCCAGGTTCGTCGCGGTCAGTGTATTTATCTGGTGGATGACTTGCCGTCTGAATTGGACGAGCAGCATCGCCGCGCGCTGTGTCGCTTGCTTGAAGAATTACACTGCCAGGTTTTTATCACCTGTGTAGATCACGAATTACTG
>NZ_JAYFUI010000197.1:0-206064 GCF_034961125.1 Pseudomonas machongensis
CTCGTCGCGATCATCGTGATGAATAACCAGCTCAGCTTTTGCAACGTCCACACCCACGATCAATCTGTCTACCTGCATTGCCATGGGCGGTACCTCACGTTATGGTTTCGGGGCTTGAGGGGGTTTCACCAAGAGGCGCTGGCTTGCTTCTATCGTCGCTTGCAAACGATGCATTCTTTATCGGCGCTTTGGTGGAAGGGGTGGGGCGATGTCTCCCACGGTCTGTACTGCTGCGAACAGTCAGAATCGGGCATTTAGTCCCACCACCCCTTCAAGTCTAACCATACAAGCGGGCTTGCCCGCGAAAAGCGCACCGCAGCCCTCACTGACACCCATCTACGTAGTTCTACGTAGCACTTACGCGTAGTACTGCGAATGTTCTTGGGGACCCAGTACGCCGAGAGTGTCGTCGTCCCTACCCGGGCACTCACAAAAACAAAAACCGTCGCCGGCACACCCGTCGCGACAGGAGAAATCCCGATGACCAAACTGGCTACCCGAATTGCCTGGTTCGCCATTGCCTTGCTGGGCGCATTCGCGCTGGGCACCGTGGCGTTGCGCAGGGGCGAAGCCATCAGCGCCCTGTGGATCGTCACCGCAGCAGTCGCCATCTACCTCGTTGCCTACCGCTACTACAGCCTGTTCATCGCCAACAAGGTGATGCAACTGGACTCCACCCGCGCCACCCCGGCCGTGCTGCACAACGACGGGCTGGACTACGTACCGACCAACAAGCACATCCTCTTCGGCCATCACTTCGCCGCCATCGCTGGCGCCGGCCCGCTGGTCGGCCCGGTGCTCGCCGCGCAGATGGGCTACTTGCCCGGCACGCTCTGGCTGATTGCCGGTGTGGTACTGGCAGGGGCCGTGCAGGACTTCATGGTCCTGTTCATCTCCACCCGCCGCAATGGCCGCTCCCTGGGCGACCTGGTACGCGAGGAAATGGGCTCGATCCCCGGAACCATCGCGCTGTTCGGCACTTTCCTGATCATGATCATCATCCTTGCGGTGCTGTCGCTGATCGTGGTCAAGGCCCTGGCCGAGAGCCCGTGGGGCATGTTCACGGTGATGGCGACCATCCCGATCGCCATGTTCATGGGGGTGTACCTGCGCTACCTGCGCCCAGGGCGCATCGGCGAGATCTCGGTGATCGGCGTGCTGCTGATGCTTGCATCGATCTGGGGCGGCGGTCTGGTTGCCGCAGATCCGGTGTGGGGCCCTGCGTTCACCTTCACCGGTGTGCAGATCACCTGGATGCTGATCGGCTATGGTTTCGTCGCCGCCGTGCTGCCGATCTGGCTGATCCTGGCACCACGCGACTACCTCTCGACCTTCCTCAAGATCGGCACCATCGTCGCGCTGGCCATCGGCATCCTGGTGATCGCGCCTGAGCTGAAGATGCCGGCCATCACCCAGTTCGTCGACGGCACAGGCCCCGTGTGGAAGGGGGCGCTGTTCCCGTTCCTGTTCATCACCATCGCCTGCGGCGCGGTGTCGGGCTTCCATGCGCTGATCAGCTCCGGCACCACGCCCAAACTGCTGGCCAACGAAAGCCATGCCCGCTACATCGGCTACGGCGCCATGCTGATGGAATCGTTCGTGGCGATCATGGCCATGGTCGCCGCCTCGGTGATCGAGCCAGGTGTGTACTTCGCCATGAACAGCCCGGCCGCCGTGGTCGGTGGCGATGTGGTCACCGTGGCGCAGACGGTCAGCAACTGGGGTTTCACCATCACTCCGGAAATCCTCCAGCAGACCGCGACCGACATCGGCGAGCACTCGATCCTGGCCCGTGCCGGTGGTGCGCCGACGCTGGCGGTGGGGATCGCGCAGATCCTGCACCAGGCGCTGCCGGGTGAGAACACCATGGCCTTCTGGTACCACTTCGCGATCCTGTTCGAGGCGCTGTTCATCCTGACCGCCGTGGATGCCGGTACGCGTGCCGGGCGCTTCATGCTGCAGGACCTGCTGGGCAACTTCGTGCCTGCCTTGAAAAAGACCGACTCCTGGACCGCCAACGTGGTGGCCACCGCCGGCTGCGTGGCGATGTGGGGCTGGTTGCTGTACCAGGGGGTGATTGATCCACTGGGCGGCATCAACACCCTGTGGCCGCTGTTCGGCATCTCCAACCAGATGCTGGCCGGCATCGCCCTGATGCTCGCCTCGGTGGTGCTGATCCGCATGAAGCGCCAGCAGTATGTCTGGGTCACCTTGTTGCCGGCCGTATGGCTGCTGATCTGCACCACCACCGCGGGCCTGATCAAGCTGTTCGACCCCAACCCAGGCATGGGCTTCCTGGCGCTGGCGCGCAAGTACAGCGATGCCGCCGCAGCCGGGCAGGTGCTGGCACCGGCCAAGGACCTGGCGCAGATGCAGCATGTGATCTTCAACGCCTACACCAACGCCGTGCTGACCGGGTTGTTCCTGTTCGTGGTGCTGAGCATCCTGTGCTTTGCCGTGAAGGTCGGCCGGCGAGCCTGGGTCAAGCCTGAGCGCAGCGACAAGGAGTCGCCGTTCCAGCCAATCCCCGACGCCTGAGGAAAGCTGCGATGTTCAACAAACTGAGCAAGATGGGCCAATGCATGGGGCAGGCCGCGCGCATGCTGGTCGGCATGCCCGACTACGACACCTACCTCGAGCATATGCAGGCCCAGCACCCCGGCGAGCCGGTGATGAGCCGCAAGGCGTTCTTCCGCGAGCGCCAGGACGCACGCTACAACGGTGCCAGCGGACGTCCGACGCGTTGCTGCTGAATTGATTGCCGTGTAAAAGGGGCGCCACGCTTGTCGTGGCGCCCTTGTCATTTGTCGGGGCCACAGGCGAAGCTGACGCCGCGCCGCCCCCGCAACCGGAGTGACCATGCAACTCAAGCACAAGATCGTCACGCTCAGTGTCTTGCCGCTGATCGTGTCGGTGCTGTTCATCTGCATCCTGGTGTTCGCCCAGAGCCGCAAGCTCGAGGAGGACCAGGCGCGCCTGGTCGAAAGCAGCATCATGGCGGCGAAAAAGGCCGAGCTGAAGAACTACCTGGGCCTGGCCATGAGCTTGATCGCGCCGTTGTACGACAGCGGCGCCGACGATGACGACACCCGCCAGCGTGCCTTGCAGATCCTGTCGCGGGCCAGTTTCGGCCTGGACGGCTACTTCTTCGTCTACGATCGCCACGGCAAGAGCCTGATGCATCCGCGCCAGGCCGAACTGGTGGGCAAGGACCTCATCGGCATGACCGACAACAAGGGCCTGCTGGTGATCCAGGCGCTGCTCAAGAGCGCCGAACGCGGTGACGGCTACCAGCTTTATGACTGGCAGAAGCCCTCCACCGGGCAGTCCACCGGCAAACTGGCCTATGTGGTGATGCTCGAGCGCTGGGGCTGGATGCTCGGCACCGGTATCTACATCGACGATGTCGAGGTGGCCACGCTCAAGTCGCGTCAGGAGGTGGCCTCCGGCGTGCTGACCACGGTGCTGGCGATCGCGTCCTTCTCGTTACTGGCGGTACTGGTCATCTTTGCCGGCGGGTTGATGCTCAATGTCAGCGAGCACCGCCTGGCCGATCGCAAGCTGTCGGCGCTCAACCAGCGTATCGTCGATCTGCAGGAGGAGGAGCGTTCGCGGGTGGCGCGCGAACTGCACGACGGCATCAGCCAGGAACTGGTGTCGATCAAGTTCCAGTTCGAGCTCGCCGCGATGGAGCTGGACAACGGCCGCGCCGGCGGGCTGGACAACCTGCGCAACGGCACCACTCGCCTGGCTTCGGCGATCGGTGAAGTGCGGCGGATCTCCCATGACCTGCGTCCCTCGCTGCTCGACACCCTGGGCCTTTCGCCGGCCATCGACCAGCATGTGCGCGACTTCGAGCAGCGCACTGGCATTCGTACCCAGTACGAGTGCGGGCTGACGGACATCGAGGTGGATGCCGAGCTTTCGCTGACGCTGTTCCGTATCATCCAGGAGGCGCTGGCCAATGTTGACCGCCACGCCAAGGCCAGTGTCGCGATCATTTCCATCTCTGCTCACGACGGGTTGCTGGTACTGCGCGTGGAGGACAACGGGAGAGGCTTCGACCCGAGTGCGGCGTACGAAAGCCACGGCATTGGCCTGCGCAACCTGCGCGAGCGGGTCGAACACCACCGGGGCAGTTTCAGCATTGCGTCGTCTGCCGGGCGCACCGAGCTGCAGGTCCAGATACCCATGAACAACCCGAGGCTTGCATGAGCGAGACCACACCAATCCGCATTGCCCTGGTCGACGACCATGTGCTGGTACGCGACGGCGTCAAGGCACTGCTGGGCGCGATTGCCCATTTCCAGGTGGTCGGCCAGGCTGAATCCGGCGCCCAGGCGCTTGAGCTGGTGGCGTCGCTGGAGCTGGACATCCTGTTGGTGGATGTTGGCCTGCAGGACATGAACGGCCTGGAGCTGACCCGCCGCCTGTGTGGTTTGTACCCCGGCATCAGGGTGCTGATGCTGAGCATGTACGACAACCAGGAGTATGTGCGCACCTCGATCACGGCGGGGGCGAGGGGCTATGTGCTGAAGAACGCACCCTCCACCGAGCTGATAGCCGCGATCGAGGCAATTGCTGCCGGTGGCAGTTTCTACAGCCCGGAAATCGCCCGCAAGCTGGTCAGCAGCGGGCGCGACGAGAACGACCTGACTCCGCGTGAGCTACAGGTGCTGGCGATGATCGCCAGGGGTAGCAACAACAAGGAGATGGCCCGGGAGCTGGGCATCAGCGTGCGCACGGTGGAGACCTTCAGGCTGAGCATCCGGCGCAAGCTGAATATCGATACTCCGGCGGCACTGGTGAAGTACGCGCTGGAGCACGGGTTGGTGACGCTCTGAGACTGCCCTGTGAGAGCGGGCTTGCCCGCGAAGGGCTCACCCGCGAAGCGCCTGCTTACTTGAAATCCCACTGCATCTGGGTCGCGATGCTCACGCCGCTGGAAGAACGTACGCACACATCCAGGTAGTCGGTGAAACGCGGCGGCACGGCAATGCCCTCATCAAGCAGGCGGCGGTTGTCGAACAGGTAGTTCAGGTCGGCAAAGCCGCTGTACAGGCGCAGCGCCCGCAGGACCAGGCGCGGGTTGGCCGGGCCGATGCGCGACTCGAAGCTGGCGGCCAGCTCCTTGAGGTTGTCGACATCGATCTTGCGGTAGCGCTCGCCCACCGGCGCGGCACCATTGGCCAGGGCGAACGCCTGGTCGATCTCGGCGAAGGTACACGCCGAATCATGCCCGGCGGAGATGTGGTAGAGGTCGTGGCTCAGGCGCGGCTTGAGGGTCAGGCCGATCAGCGCCTCGGCGCAGTAGTCCACCGGAATCACGTCGATCTGTTCGTCGAGGCCACAAGTGAAGCTTTCCAGGGCGAAGCCCATGCGGAACACCCAGAAGATGCTGCCAGAGGCCTGGCAACCCAGGCTGCGGTGACCAACCACGATCGAGGGGCGTGCCACCACCAGCGGCAGGGCCGGCAGTTCCTCGCGCATGCGTCGTTCGATCTCGGCCTTGGAAGCGGTGTAGTCCACCAGTTGCTGTTCGGCGTCCGGGAACTCCCAGGACTCGCTGATCGGCGATTCACGCTCAGGGCCGCAGCACATGGCTGTGCCCACATGGAGGAAACGCTTGAGGCGTTTGGAGCGGCTCATCACCTCGGCGAAGGCGAAGGTGCCCTCGACGTTGACTGGCCAGATGGTCGGGTTCTTCGAGAACGACGCCACGGCAGCGCAGTTGATGACCCGGTCGACGTCCAGCAGGCGCGGCGTTTCGTGCGCCAGCCAGGAGGTGTCGAGGAAGTCGCCGCAAATGATCTGCTCTGCGTTCAGCGCCAGGCATTCGGCATGGCTGACGCCATGCTGTTGCAGGTTGCCGCGCAGGCGCTCCAGCCCTTGCCCGGCGTTTTCGGCGCGGACCAGAAACACCAGTTGCGGGCCTTGGCCGTTGGCGATCAGCTGGGCGACGACCGACCCGCCGAGGAAGCCCGTGGCGCCGGTAATCAGGATGCGTTCGGGGGTAGCGGTAAAGGTGATCAGTGCGTGCGTGTTCATACATTTCCTCAAGACGGGTAAGTCATCCGCAGTTCAATGTTAAGTGGCGACATCGAAACGTTGAAATGAACTTAAAGTCATCAGTAGGTTCGCGACATTCGTTGGGACTGACTTGTTCGCCTTGAGAACTTGCCCGGATAGACAATCTCTGTTTAGCGCAGCGCCTATCCGTTCAAAGCTGAAAGTGGCGCAGCCATGCAGCACAGCGCCGGCCGCCACTCGTAGCGGCGCAGGTCCGGGAGCGGGCATGGCGAGCGGCGCGCCATTCTCCACGCTTTATGCCTGGGGGACGATGAATAGAAGGGGAGATTGGCCGGGTTTTCGATGAAACAAAGTTTAGAAAAGGGGTAGGCCGTGGGGAGTTTTAAATATATTTCATTCGTGCGGTAGTTATGGCCGAGGCGAGGGTGTTGTTCTTTTCGCGGGCGTGCCTGCGAAAAGAACAACCGCGTTATTGAAGATCAGTTCAAACCCAACTTGCCGCGCAAGGTCGACAAGTCTTCGGCCAGGGTATTGACCGGCCCGACCATGGCCTTGCGATCACGCTCGGCCACCTTGTCGTAGGACTGGAACCCGCCGTCCTGGGTCTTGTACTTGGCCAGCAGCTTGTTGACGGTGGCGAAGTTCTTGTCGACCTTGGCGACGAACGCCTTGTCCTGGGATTCCAGGTGGCTGCGGAACAGCTCGAAGATCTTCTGGGCCCCGTCGATGTTGCCCTGGAAGTCGTACAGGTCGGTGTGACTGTAGCGATCCTCCTCACCCGAAACCTTGGTCGCGGCCACTTCTTCGAGCAACGCTGCCGCACCGCCGACGACTTTTTCTGGCGGGAAGGTCAGGGTTGCAATACGGCCCTGCAGGTCTTTCACGTCGGCGATCAGCTTGTCGGCAATCGGGCCTTGGCCGTCGGTGGTGTTCTTGTCGAACAGCGCGTACTCCAGGCGATGGAAGCCGGTGAAGTCATCGGCCTCGACACCTTTTTCGTGATCGTCCACCCGCGAGTCGATGGCCGCGTCCAGGTCGCTGAACAGCTCGGCGATCGGCTCGACGGCTTCATAGTTGACCCGGGTCGTGGCATACAGCGCCTTGGCCTTGGCCAGGTCTCCCTTCTTCACTGCATGGGTGAACTGCTCGGTGTCGCTCACCAGCTGATCGACCTTCTCGGTGACATAGATCTTGTAGTCCGACACCGGCTGCACCAGGGTCAGCGGGTCAACCGCAGCATTGGCGAACAGCGGGGCAAGCGTGAGCAACAGGGCGAGGCGGGTCTTGTTCATGGCGATGTCCTGATCCGTTTCTGTGTCGTGTCAGGCGGTTGTTGTGGGGGTGGCAGCGTCGAGCAGCGAACGACCGATGAAGTCGTGATCGTTCTTTACGCCGGGGAGGGCGAAGAAGTACCCGCCCCCGACCGGCTTGATGTATTCCTCCAGCGGCTCGCCGTTGAGGCGGTTCTGGACGGTGATGAAGCCCTTTTCCAGGTCGGCCTGGTAGCAGATGAACAGCAGCCCCATATCCAGTTGCCCGTTCTTGTTCACGCCGCTGGAGTAGTTGAAAGGCCGGCGCAGGATCAGGTTGGGCTGGCTGGCCGCAGTGCGCGGATTGGCCAGGCGAATATGGGCGTCCAGACGGGTCAGCTTGCCTTCCGGGTCCTTGGTGTAATCAGGTACGTCGGTTTCGCGCTGGCCGTCCATGGGCGCGCCGCTGGCTTTCTTGCGGCCGAAGATCGACTCCTGCTCCTGCAATGGCGTGCGGTCCCAGCGCTCGACCAGATTGCGGATGATCCGCACCACCTGGTAGGTGCCACCGACCGCCCAGGCAGGTTCGTCGCCATGCTGTACCCAGACCAGCTGGTTCATCAGTGCCGCGTCGCTGGAGTCGGGGTTGGCCGAGCCGTCACGAAAACCGAGGAAGTTGCGCGCACTCTGCTCGGGCTCCGCCGCCTTGCGCGGTGCCTGCGGCGGCACCGAGCCTTCCTGTTTCCAGCGTACGTAGAGCAGGTCAGGCAGGTTCTTGATGATGTCGCGCAGGGCGTGGATGTTGGTGTCCGGCGCGTTGGAGCAGAACTGCAACCCCAGGTCGCCATGGCAGCGCTCGGCCTCCAGCGCGTCGTTGGGGAAGCCGGGCATGCGGCTCAGGCGCTTGGGCTTGGCGCCGGTGAGGCCGAATCGCTCGTCGAACAGCGACTCGCCGACCGACACCGTGATGGTCAGGTTGTCCGGCGTGACGACCGGGCCAAGGATGCCCGAGTCCGCTGGCGGAAGCTTCGGGTCGACCTGGGGAACCGGGCCGCCAGCCATCAGGAAGCGGATGCGCTGGTCCAGCGTGCGGAACAGGCGTTCGAGATCCTGCCTGTCCTGGGCCAGGACATCGAAGGCGACGAACATCCCGGCGGTAGGACGCGGTGTCACCACACCCGGTTGATGTTCGCCGATCCAGGCGTTGCGCTCTTGCGTGCGGTCGCTGTGCGGGGCTTCGGTGACCTTGGCCGGTGAGGGAGCCGCCAGCGCGTTGCCGGTGGCCATGGCGACGCCTGCCACACCAAGGCCTGCCAGCAGGCGGCGGCGCTCTTGGGATTGCGGGGCGTTACGGGTATCGCGGTCTGTCATCTGGGGCTCGCTTGTCTTTACTGGTCGGCCAGGCCAAGGGCCTGATCGATGGCCGCGATCGCGCTAGCCAGTGCTTCGGCATCGGCTGCGATCTGCTGTTTCTGCGCCTGTGGCACCTGGTCGTAGGGCAGGTAGCCCTCGGCGCCGCGCAGGGCCTGCAGGTGCTGCTCGAAACGAGTCATGGCGCTATCGACTGTCGCTAACGGCTCAGGGCCGGTCCTGGCCAACAAGGGGCGCAACAGATCGATCACTTTGCGCACACCTTCGAGGTTGGCGGCAAAACCCGGCAGGTCGAGGTGGCTGTAGCGTTCCTCTTCGCCGCTGCTGCGGATCTGTGCAAGGTTGCGCAGGCTGCGCACGACCGCCTCGGTGAATTGCTGCGGCGCGATGGACTGGGCAAGCAGCTGCGTCTTGAGTTCGCTCAGGTCGCGCAGCATTGCCTCGGCCACCGGTGCCAACCCTGCAGTGGTGCGCTGTTGGAACAGGCCGTACTCGATGCGGTGCAAGCCCGCGAACGCCGGGTCCTGCTCACGCTGTTCGAAGTAGTCGGCGCGGGCATTGATCCGATTGTCCAGTTCAGCCAGGCGCTGGCTGGCCGGGGCGATGCGCTGGTAGATCACCCGCGCTGCGCCATAGGCAGCTTGCGCCTGCTGCAGGTCGCCGGCCTGGATCGCGTCCTTGAGCGCTTGGCCTGCCCGCACCAGGGCGCTGCCCTGGCTGGCCAGGTAGACGCGGTATTCGGACAGCGGCCCGATAAAGGCGGTCAGTGCGGGGCGCGCCTTGGCGGCCGCTTCGGAGGCGGCGGTCGGGGTGACGGTCAAGCTGCCACGGGGGTTGCTGAGCAAACCGCAGGTGATCGCGTAGCGACCCGGCTGCAGTGTGGCGTTGATCACCTGTGACAAGCCCGGCGCGATGTTCTCGCGCTCCTCGATCACCAGCACGCCATCGAGAATCTCCCACTCGACGGCGCGTTGCGACTGGTTGACGATGCGGAAACTGTTGGGCCCGGCCGGGACGCTCAGGTCGTTCGGCTCGCAGGCGTGATCGCGGATGGTGATCAGCGTTTCATGTCCGGCGTTGGCCGCACGCCTGGCCTGGGCCTGGTGCGAGGCATAGAAGAACACCAGGCCCGCACCGACCATCAACAGGGCACTGCCGGCAACCGCCAGGCTCAGTACACGGGGGGAGGGGGGCTTGCCGGCGGCGCCGGTCTCGTGACTGGTCATGCTTACCCTTGTTTCTGTGCAACGTGGGAAGAGGAAGGCTTGGCCGGTGCCGGCCAGAAGAACAGCACCAGCGCACCGACCAGATAGAGCAGGTAGGCCCCGAGGGTGCTCACGGTCGGGGTGTCCTGGTAACCGAACATCCCCGCCAGCACCGATCCGGTGGGGCCATCCATCGGCAGGCTATGGCTGATATCGAAGACCACCCCCTGCAGCGCATTCCAGACCCCGGCCTCGTGCAGCGCCTGCACCGAGTTGGCAAGGATCCCCGCCGCCACCACGAGGATGAACAGGCCTGTCCAGCGGAAGAACTGCGCCAGGTTCAGGCGCAGGCTGCCGGAGTACAGCGCCAACCCCACCAGGATCGCCACCACCAGCCCAAGCAGGGCGCCCAGCGGTGCTGCAGGACCCTCGCTCTGCTGGAACACCGCCAACAGGAAGAACACCGTCTCCAGGCCCTCGCGAGCGACGGCGAAGAACACCATGGCGATCAGCGCCCAGGCCTGGTGCTTCGAACCCGCGAGCGCGGCATCAAGCGAGACGTGCAACGCGTGCTTGATCGAACGTGCCACTTTGCGCATCCACAGCACCATGGAGCTGAGGATCACCACCGCGACCAGCCCGACCAGCGCTTCGAAGAGTTCCTGCTGTTTCTGCGGGAACTCGCTGCTCATCAGCTCAAGGCCGGCGCCGACGAAGAGGGAAAGGGCTGCGGCGAGAAACACGCCGATCCACACGGCCGGCATCCACTGGCCACGGCCGGTCTGGCGCAGGTAGCTGGCGATGATGCCGACAATCAGCGCGGCTTCGATGCCCTCGCGGAGCATGATGAGGAAGGGGACTAGCATGATTCTCCCGGGATGGCTGAAGGCATCGACCCCATGGCGAGGTCGCCGGGAAATCTACTTCAATGAGAATCATTAGCGCATGTGAATAATATTTTAACTTCTGCCATTTCCACCCTGGCCAGTCCCGGGAAAATAGGCTTTGCAACGGCGGAGTACAAATGTGCTCTGCTGCGATTACCGGGCTGATTGAAAGAACGCTCACGGCGGTTGACCATGTCCCTACCAGGAGGTAGGGTGCCGTTCATGAGCACTCAATCCACGACCTACTCCGACATTCTCCAGTGCGCCCGCACCCTGATCATCACGGGCGGGTACAACAGCTTCAGCTACGCCGACATCGCCGAGAGCGTCGGGATACGCAAAGCCAGCATCCATCACCATTTCCCCACCAAGGCGGACCTGGTGCGCGTTCTGGTCGCGCAATACCGCGAAGAGGCCAAGGCCGGCATGGCTGCCCTGGAGCGTTACTTTCCCGCCCCCGTCGACCAGCTCAGGGCCTATATAGGCTATTGGCTGGAATGCGTCGGCGAGGCCAGCAAGGGCTATTGCGTGTGTGCCTTGCTCGCCACTCAGATACCGGTATTGCCTGCCGAAGTCGCCACTGAGGTGAGGGCGCATTTCCGCAGCCTCTCGGCCTGGATTACCACAGTGCTCGAGCGCGGCGCGCAGGTGGGCAGTCTGACCCTCTCCGATACCCCTCAGGCTGAGGCTGAGCGTTTCATGGCTGCCGTGCATGGCGCCATGTTGTCTGCCCGCGCCTATGGCGAGCCTGGCGTATTCGGGCTCATCACGCAGCCGCTGATCGACAGGCTGATCACACCGATTCCGGCCCCCGGAGCCTGAGCCATGCTGCCAAGCCCTCTGGAACAGCAACTGGAATTTCTGCGCCAGATCGACCAGTTGAAAAGCGTGCGTCGCCAATCACCGTTGCTGGACCAGAGCCGCAAGGAAAACTCCGCCGAACACTCCTGGCACCTGGCCATGTATGCGTTGATCCTCAATGAGCATGCCAGCGGGGCAGTGAACAGCGACCGGGTCATCCGCATGCTGCTGTTGCACGACATCGTGGAGATCGACGTAGGCGATTACCCAATTCATGGAGGCTCGTCCAGCCAGTTGCAGGCCGAGCAGGAGTCCGAGGCAGCCCAGCGGCTGTTTGGCCTGCTGCCGCAACCACAGGCCACGCAGATGCTGGAACTGTGGCAGGAGTTCGAGCAGGCCGAGACTGCTGATGCGCGTTTCGCCAAGGCGCTCGACCGTTTTCAGCCACTGCTGATCAACATCTTCACCGGCGGTGGCACCTGGTCCGAAAACGGTGTATCGCGCCAGCAGGTCATCGAGCGCTACGGGCCGGTCATTCAGCGCGGCGCACCCGAGCTCTGGGCGCTCTGCGAGCGCTGGATCGCGCGGCATTTCGCGGGTGATGGGCAACCCTGAGGTTTTCACGGTGAAAAGCCGCTGTGCAGAAGCAGCGGTTTTTTTTGTAGCTATGCACCTACCTACTAGTCGGTAGCAACCTGTTCACAAAGACGGAGTCATCAGCCATGCCACACCCTATTTCAACCCTTGGCGCCATCCATACCGCTGTCAGCGTGGCGACCTTCGTCGCCGGGCTCTACAGCTATGCGCGCCATCATCAGATCGAGCCACGGGAGCCGGCTGCACGTGGCTACCTGTTCGGGATGCTGGTGTCGGTACTGACCGCGTTCGGGCTTTCCAGTACTGGCGGATTCAACGTCGGGCATGCGCTCGGCATCCTGGCGCTGCTGGCGGTCGGAGCGGCACTGGTCATCCCCAAGGTCAGCCTGCTGGGGCGTGCGCGGCCCTACCTGGCGCAGCTGGCATTCGCATTCAGCTTCTTCCTGCTGCTGGTACCGGGGATCAACGAAACCCTGACGAGACTGCCAAGCGGCCAGCCATTGGCGGACGGCCCCGAGTCGCCGCTGGTGCGCGCCGCGCTGGCCGGATGGTTGGGGATTTTCGTGGTAGGCGCAGCGGTACAGGCCTGCTGGATCAGGTTGCAGCGCCGCAGGGCACAAGCGCTCTGATCGCCGAGGCGACAGCGCAGCCACTGTGGCTGCGCTGTCACTAGCCGCTTACTGGAACCATTGCCACAGCAGCAGGGTGCCGACCAGCCCAACCACCGAGACGATGGTCTGCAGCACCGACCACACCCAGATCGTCTGCTTGAGTTGCAACCCGAAGTACTCGCGGACCATCCAGAACCCGGCATCGTTGACATGGCAGAAGAATACCGAGCCGGCACCGATGGCCAGTGCCACCAGCGAACTCTGGGTGGTCGCCAGGCCCGCCATCAATGGCGCGAGAATACCGGCAGTGGTGGTGGTCGCAACGGTGGCCGAGCCTGTCGCCTGGCGCAGCGCCACCGCGATCAGCCAGGCCAACAGCACGTACGACAGGTGCGCGCCGCTGGCCACCTTGCTGATCGTGTCGCTGATCCCGGCTTCGAGCAGGGTCTGTTTCAGGCCACCACCGGCTCCGATGGTCAACAACAGCACGGCGATCGGCGCCAGGCTCTTGCGCAGTACGCTGCCGACCTGGTCACGGGCCATACCGATCGACCAGCCCAGGCAGATCACCGCAGCGATCACCGCCAGCCCCAGGGCAATCAGCGGCTCACCGAGAAACTTGAGGGTCAGCGCCAGGGTGCTTTGCGGCGCCATGGCGACCTTGGCCAGCGTACTGCCCAGCATCAGCAGCACTGGCAGCAGGATGATCAGCAGCGATACGGCAAAGCTCGGCTTGCGCCGGGTCTCGACCTTGGCGGTGAACAGCGCACCCAGTTCCGCGGGTTCCTGCACGTCCAGGCGTTTCGACATCCAGATGCCATACAGCGGGCCGGCGAGGATCACCGCCGGTACGGCGATGCACAGGCCCAGCAACATGGTCATCCCCAGGTCTGCATGCAGGGCGCTGACTGCGATCAGCGGCCCAGGGTGGGGAGGCATCAACGCGTGCAGGGTGGTCATCCCGGCGAGCGCCGGGATCGTCACCTTGAGCAGCGGCTGCCCAGACTGACGGGCGATGACGAAGATCACCGGCACCATCAGCACCAGGCCGACTTCGAAGAACAGCGGCAAGCCAATGACCATCGCCACCAGCGCCATCACCCAGGGCAGCGCCTTGCCCCGGGCATGGCGTAACAGCGTCGAGGCAATACGATCAGCGGCCCCGGACTCGGCCATCAGCGCGCCGAGCATCGCGCCCAGGGCAATGATGATCCCGGCCTCGCCCAGCAGACTGCCAGCGCCTTTGCCGAACGCCTTGGCCACCTCCTCTGGCGGCAGGGCAGCGCCCAGGCCGGCCACGAAGGTACCGATCAGGATCGAAAGGAAGGGCGGCAACTTGGTGACGCTGATCAACACGATGATGGTGGTAATGGCCGCCAGGCAACAGAGCACCAGGCGGGTGTCGTGGGCAAGCCACGCGGCATGTGAAATATCCAACGGAAACCCCTTCTTGTAATGTCTTGTTACGTCTCTTGAAGGAATATACCGGATGGATTCATATAGACGACTAGCTGATCCCGTTTTCCAGGGTTGCAAGACATGAAAGTTTTTTCAGAAACCGCGTAACCCTGCATCGTCCTCGCAAACCTGCTAAAACTGGCCGCCGCGCGCCACGCGCAGCCCACCACCCTAGGAGAGAGTCATGATCAAGACCGGCGATTCACTGCCTGATATCACGCTGTACGCCTACAGCAACGGGGAGGGTGCCTGCGCGATCGGCCCGAACGCCTTTTCCATCCGCGAGCGCTGCCAGCAGCGCAAACTGGTGATTTTCGCCTTGCCCGGCGCCTTCACACCTACCTGTTCCGAACGTCACGTCCCCGGCTATGTCGCTGCGGCCGATGCGTTTTCCGCGGCGGGTATCGACGAAATCCTCTGCGTTTCCGTCAACGATGCCTTCGTCATGAATGCCTGGGGCAGCAGCCTGCAAGTGGGTGATGCGGTGAAGATGATTGGCGACGGCAATGGCGAATTCGCCAAAGCCCTGGGCTTGAGCCAGGATCTGTCGGCTCGCGGCATGGGCCATCGTTCCCAGCGTTACGCGATGCTGGTCGAAGATGGCGTGGTCAGGCACCTCGCGGTCGAGGCGCCCGGCAAGTTCGAGGTCAGCGATGCGCAGAGCATCTTGGCGGTTATCCAGCAACGTTGAGGTTTCCCTCAGTCGTAAAAGCTCGAGGGCGGCACCCCGAAATGCCGCCTGAACATCGCGGTGAACGCACTCGGGCTTGCATAGCCACACTCGAAGGCGATATCGATGATCTTCCGGCCATTGGCGATCTGGCGCAGCGCAAACAGCAACCTGGCTTGGTCACGCCACTGCACGAACGACATACCGGTTTCCCGCGTGAACAACCGATGTACCGTCTTGCTGGTCACCTCGACCCGCTCAGCCCACTCAGCGACCGTGAAGGTGTTGTCCGGGTAGCTGAGCAGATGCTCACAGATGAACCTGATCCGTTCATCCGTTGGCAAAGGCAAGTGCATGGGCAGTGCTTCGGATAGGCGCAGTTCCTCGGCCAACAGCTTCATCAACAGGTCCGCCCTGGAGTGCGAAGTGGTTGGTCCCTTTGGTGAACGCGCCTGGCACCATGATGGTGGTCTCGATGCCCCAACGCGTCAGCTCGGTCGAATAGGCCACGGCCAATGCATCCATCGCAGCTTTCGCCGCGAAGTAGGGCGCCAGGAACGGTAGTGTGCCGCCGCACGTGGACGAGGACCCGACCCAGACCAGCAACCCCTTGCCCTGCTTGCGCAGGTGGGGCAGGGCAGCGCGGTTCACACGTTGCGTGCCCAGCACATTGACGTCGTATTGCTGCATCAGTTGTTCCGGCGTGAACGCCTCCGCCGGACCGAACACCATATGGCCGGCATTGTGCACGAGCACATCGAGGCGCTGCCGACAGCGCAAAACGGGTGGGGACTTGGCCCCACCCGATCAGAGCACTTTATCGAGCGTGATGGGAAACTCCCTCACACGCTTGCCCGTGGCATGGTAGACCGCATTGGCCACCGCAGCGGCCACTCCGACGACGCCAATTTCGCCCACGCCCTTGGACCCGAGCTCATTGACAATCTCGTCGTGCTCTTCAACGAAGATCACGTCGATATCCTCGATGTCTGCGTTCACCGGGATGTGGTACTCCGCCAGGTTGTGATTGACGATGCGGCCCAACCGATGGTCGGTCAGCGCTGCTTCATGCAGAGCCATGCCCACCCCCCACACCACGCCTCCCAGGATCTGACTACGCGCGGTTTTCGGGTTGACCACGCGCCCAGCCGCCACGGCGCTGACCACACGTACCACCTTGATCGTGCCAAGGTCTTCGTCGACGTGGACTTCCACGAATACCGCCGAATGCGTGGCGGTCGAGAACGGTTGGCGTCGGGCGCCGGGCTCGGCGTCGATCTGCACTTCGAACTCACCGTCGGGGGCGCTCGCCACGATATCCGCCAAGGCCCAACGCTGGCTACCAGCGTGCAAGTAGCCATTGGCGAAAACGATCTGCTCCGAGGGGGTGCTGGCCACCTGGGGATACAGGTTGCGCGCATGCTCCAGCACCTTGGTGCGCAGAACCTGACAGGCCTGGCGCACGGCTGAGCCCACCGACGACACCGTGAACGATCCGCCCTGAAGCGGTGCGGTGGGCAGTGAAGAGTCACCCAGCACGAAGGTGACGTCCTGCACCCTGGTGCCGGCAGCGTCGGCTGCGATCTGTGTCATGACGGTATAGGTGCCGGTCCCGATATCGGTGGTGGCACTGCTTACGGTGAGGTGGCCCTTGGCATCGATGCGCGCCTTGGCGCTGGCCTTCATCTGCATGGCTTCCCAGACGCCACCGGCCATGCCCCAGCCGATCAATTGGTTGCCATTGCGCATGCTGCGCGGTTGGGGTGTGCGCTCATGCCAGCCGAAACGTTCGGCACCTTGCTGGTAGCAGGCCAGCAATTCCTTGCTGGAGTAGGGCTTGCCCTCGTTGCCATTGTTGGCGGCGAAATTGCGCCGGCGCAGCTCGACCGGGTCGATCTTCGCTGCACAAGCGAGCTCATCCATGGCGCATTCCAGCGCAATCATCCCAGACCCGGCCCCAGGTGCCCGCATGTCCAGCGGGGTGTACACATCGAGCGAGGCCAAGCGATAGCTGAGCGCGACGTTTTCGCACTGGTAAAGCATGCCGCTCCATTCCACCAGGTGCTCGGTGAAGTCCTCGAAGCGGGAGGTCTGGCCAAGCGCATCGTGAGCGATTGCCAGCAAGCGCCCGTTTGCGTCTGCCCCCAGGCGCAAGCGTTGCTCGGTGCGGGGTCGGTAGCCAAAGGTGAACATCTGCTGGCGGGTCAGGGTCACGCGCACCGAGCGCTTCAGGTGCAACGCCGCCATCACTGCCAGCGGCAACTGGTACTGCGGGCGCAAGCCCGAGCCGAAGGCTCCGCCGACGAACGCCGCGCGCACACGAATATTGGCCTTGGGCAGGCCGAACACCTTGTGCAGGTAGTCCTGGCAGTTCTGCGTGCCTTGGGTCTTGTCGTGGATTTCCAGCGTGCCGTCGGCCTTGTAGTGCACGGTCGACGCATGGGGCTCCATCGGGTTGTGGTGCTCGTTCGCCGTCAGGTAGGTCGCATCCACCTGCACCGGCGCGCCGGCAAACTGCCCGGCGAAATCGCCACGCGGCGCCGGCGTTTCGGCGGGTGCCGGATGCGACTGCTGGCATGCGCCCAGGTCTGTCTGGTGAGCCTCCTCGGCATAGTCGATCTTGAGCAGCGAGCCTGCATACCGGGCCAGTTCGAGGGTTTGAGCGACCACCAGCGCTACCGGTTGCCCGCTGTAGAGCACTCGATCATTGAACAAGGGCCGAAACGGCGAGCCCTCGGCAGAGTCGGCATCGCTATAGTCGTCGTCATAACTCGATATATGCGGGCGATGGCCATGGTCGAGCACGGCGATTACCCCGGGTACGCGCAAGGCCTGCGTGCTGTCGATGTCGAGTACCCGACCGCGGGCGATGGTACTGGACACTACGCTGCCGTGTAGCAGGTCTGCCTCGGGGTATTCGCCCGCATAGCGGGCCTGCCCGGTGACCTTTGCCACGCCGTCCACCCGGTCCATTGGCGTGCCGACTACTGGTGTGCTTTTGATCATGGTCGTGCTCCCCCGTTAGCGGCGCCGCGCGCCGCGTCATCCAATGCACGCACGATTGCTCGCTGAGCGAGCGTTACCTTGAAACCGTTGTGGCTCAGGGGTTGTGCACCTTGCAGCAACGTTTGCGCGGCGCGGGTGAAGAGTGCTTCTGAAGGCACCTGGCCGACCAACATGCGCTCGACAGCCAGGTCCCGCCAGGGCTTGTGGGCAACGCCGCCCAACGTCAGGCGGGCCTGTTGGATCACTTCGCCATCGAAGCTCAAGGCTGCAGCGACTGATACCAGCGCGAACGCGTAGGAGGCGCGGTCGCGTATTTTCAGGTAACAGTAATGGTGTTCGAACATTGGGGGCGGCAGTTCGATGCCTGTCACCAGTTCATCGAACGCCAGTTGATTGTCGCGCTCGGGGGTGTCCTCGGGCAGGCGATGGAAATCCGCGAAGGGTATCTGCCGCTCACCGGACGGCCCCTGTACGTGCACCACGGCTTCGAGCGCTGCCAATGCCACGCACATGTCCGAGGGATGGGTCGCGACACAGGCATCGCTGGCGCCGAGAATGGCATGGATGCGGTTCATGCCCGTACGCGCAGGGCATCCGCTGCCCGGTTCGCGCTTGTTGCAGGGGGTGCCGGTGTCGTAGAAGTAGTAGCAGCGGGTACGTTGCAGCAAGTTGCCACCGGTACTGGCCATATTCCTCAACTGCGGCGATGCCCCAGCCAGGATCGCGTCTGACAGCAATGGATAATGCTGCTCGATCATCGGGTGCCAGGCCAGGTCGGCATTGCTCACCCGTGCACCGATCAGCACGCCGCCGCCGGGAGTAGGGTGGATATCGTTCAGCCCGAGTCCGGAGATGTCGATCAGGCGCTTGGGGCGAACCACGTTTTCCTTCATCAGGTCGACGAGGTTGGTACCACCCGCGATGAAGTGCGAGCAGGCGTCAGCCAGGTTCACCGCTTCGCTGACCGAGTTGGGCTTGTGGTAGCTGAAGGGTGTCATGGATTCTGCCCTCGTTGTGGCTCGATCCCATCCCTCATCAACGGCAGCGCTTCTTCCACCGCCGCGACGATGTTGCCATAGGCACCACAGCGGCAAAGATTGCCGCTCATCTGCTCGCGAATGGCCTCCCGGTTGTCGGCACGGCCCTCGTGAGCCAATCCGACTGCCGAGCAGATCTGCCCCGGGGTGCAGTAACCGCACTGGAACGCATCGTGGGTAATGAAGGCGCGCTGCATGGGGTGCAGGACGTCGCCGCTGGCCAGTCCTTCGATGGTCACCAGGTCGGCGCCGTCGCACATGATGGCCAAGGTCAGGCAGGCATTGACGCGCTTGCCATCGCGTAGCACCGTGCAGGCGCCGCACTGGCCATGGTCGCAACCTTTCTTGGTACCGACCAGGTCCAATTGCTCACGCAGCAGGTCGAGCAAGGTGACCCAAGGATGCACCTGCAGTGTTCGGGACTGACCATTGAGGGTCAGACAGATGGGGTGCGTTTCAGCCCCATTGGAAGAGATCGCGCTCATGGTGAGGTCCTCACGGTCAGGGTACGCGCAGTGTGCTGCGTCTCTGTCGTGCGACAGGCCCGGCTGACTAAACGTTCAGCCGGGTCGCCGAGGGGGCGGTCACTTCTTGCCAGGTAGCACCGGCTGGTGGGCCATGCGGGCATCGTACAGGCCGGTGAGCAGGTGCAAGGCGCCTGGGCCAGAGGTGGCCACGCCTCGATATCACGGGGTCAGTCCGCAGCAGTATCAAGCGCAGCTGGCGGAGCAGGGGTAGGGGTAGGGGTAGGGGTAGGGGTAGGGGGCATCAGTGTGCGCTGTGCCCCATGGCCTTACGGCGTGTCGTCCGAACTTGGATAGTTAAGCATCAGAAAACGAACTGGTGCCCCAGTTCCTTCTCTACCCAGTGCAGAAAACACCGCACCCTGGGAAAGGCTGCGTGGGCCTTGGGAAACACCAGATGGTGCGCAGCGACCGGTGCACCCAGGGCCTCGGGCGCCACTTTCACCAAGGTCCCGGCTTCCAGGTATTTCTGCGCCAGCAAGCCACTTTCCAAAGCGAAGCCCAGGCCGTGGCTGGCGGCCTCCAGGCTCATGTAGGAACGGTCGAAGCTCAGCGCATAGGGTTTTTCGGGCCGTGCCAGCCCGTGCTGGGCAAACCACGCCGGCCACCTCAACAAGGTCGCCTCGGACAGGATCAGGTCGCAATCGAGCAGGTCGCTGGCATCATGCACCGGATGGCGGGAGAGGAGCTTGGGTGCCGCCAGCACCTCGAAGGTCTCGTTACTTACCGTGCGGACTTCGTAACTGGGCCAGTTCGGATCGCCATGACGAATGTCCACGTCGATCTTGTCACGGCTGAAATGCAGCGCCTCGTAGGAGCATGACAAATTGATCTGAATGGACGGGAACTCCTCGCGAAACGCCTCGAGACGCGGCATCAGCCAGAGCAGGCCGAAACTCGGTGAAGAGTGCAGGCGCAGGCAGTCAAGGCTGACATCGCTGCTGGCACGTTCGGTGGCGATGGCAAGGCTGTGCAGGATACCCGAGACGTCTTTCAAGTACTGCTGGCCAACTGAGGTAAGGGCTACGCCACGTGCGCCACGCACGAACAGCTGTCTGCCGATCATGGCCTCGAGTTTGGCAAGCTGATGACTGACCGCCGAGGGGGTCAAGTCCAGCACCTCGGCAGCTCGGGCAACGTTGCCGAACCGGGCGGCCTGCTCGAAAGCCTGGATGGTTTTGAGCGGTGGCAGTGGCGATGCCGCGTCGTTCACCGAGCGCATACAGATTCTCCAAAGCGTTATTTTTATTCCGGGAAACCCGTAGGATAGCGCAGAAGGGCTGAATTTTTTTCAGCATCGGATGATTTTCACGTTATTGCTCACGTAGCTCGCGGGCCACAAGCTGAACCCACGATTCCTGAATCGGCCCATAACAACAAACAGAGGGTTCACACATGCTTCTCCAAGGTAAAGTCGCAATCATCACCGGCGCAGCGTCCGCACGAGGCATTGGCCGTGCCACGGCCGCAACGTTCGCTCAGCAAGGTGCCCGCGTGGTAATCCTCGATCTTGACGAATCTGCCGCCCGCAATGCTGCCGCCTCACTGGGCGAAAGCCATCTGGGCCTGGCGGCGAACGTCGCTGACGAAGCCCAGGTTCAGCGCGCTGTTGCCACGGTTGTCGAACATTTCGGCCGCATCGACGTGTTGATCAATAACGCCGGCATTACCCAGCCGCTGAAGACCTTGGATATCCGTGGCGCTGATTATGACAAGGTGCTGGATGTCAGCCTGCGGGGCACGCTGCTGATGTCGCAGGCGGTGATCCCGCAAATGCGTGAGCAAGGCAGCGGCAGCATCGTATGCATGTCCTCTGTTTCTGCACAGCGCGGCGGGGGCATTTTTGGCGGCCCGCACTACAGTGCCGCGAAGGCCGGCGTGCTGGGCCTTGCCAAGGCGATGGCGCGTGAACTGGGGCCGGACAACGTGCGGGTCAACTCCATCGCACCGGGTTTGATCCACACGGACATCACCGGTGGGCTGATGCAGGATGAGCGCCGCCACGCGATCATCGAAGGCATCCCCCTGGGCCGCCTTGGCCAGGCCCAGGATGTCGCCAACGCTGCACTGTTCCTCGCCAGCGACCTCTCTACCTACCTGACCGGCATTACCCTGGATGTCAACGGCGGGATGCTGATTCACTGAGTACACGTGGGCGGGCCGGCCCCCGGCCCGCGCGGTTCTGGATCAATGACAGCCAAGTTTCAGGCCTGGCTGCCAATAACAACAAGAGATCAGACCAGCATGACTACCTTATCGCTCGAAGCGGTTTCGACCGTGCGTATCTCCGCCTACCGCAAGACCGCCTGGCGCCTGATGCCGTTCCTGATGCTCTGCTACCTCTGCGCCTATCTGGATCGCGTCAATGTCGGTTTCGCCAAGCTGCAGATGATGAACGATCTCGCCTTGAGCGAGACAGTCTACGGCCTGGGTGCGGGCATGTTCTTCATTGGCTATTTTCTCTGCGAGGTTCCCAGCAACATCATCCTTCACAAAGTGGGCGCACGGGTATGGATCGCGCGCATCATGATCACCTGGGGGATCATTTCCGCGCTGTTCGCATTCGTCGAAACAGCGTGGCAATTCTACGTCCTTCGATTCCTCCTAGGTATCGCCGAGGCAGGTCTTGCGCCAGGGCTGCTGCTGTACCTTACCTACTGGTTCCCTTCCTATCGCCGGGCACGGATGACGGTGTTGTGGTTCATCGCCATCCCACTGTCGGGCATGGTTGGCGGGCCTCTCTCCGGTTGGATCATGAACCAGTTTGCCGGCGTGCACGGTTGGGCCGGTTGGCAGTGGATGTTTGTGCTCGAAGCGGTGCCGACGGTGCTGGTTGGCCTGCTGGTATTGGCTTACCTCAAGGACGGCGTGCACCAGGCCACGTGGCTGAACGACGAAGAAAAGGCCCTGGTTACCCGCGAACTGGCCGAGGACAACCAACAGAAAGTCAGCCATGGTTCGGTGGGGGAATTCATCCGCGACCGTCGGTTGTGGTTGCTGGCTGGCATCTACTTCTGTGTGGTCATGGGCCAGTACGCCATTACCTTCTGGCTACCGACCTTGGTGCGCAATGCCGGTGTATCTGACCCGCTCCACATCGGCATGCTGTCCAGCCTGCCTTACCTGTGCGCCATTGCCGCGATGCTGCTGGTCGGTCGAAGCGGCGACAAGCACCGCGAGCGCCGCTGGCATCTGATCATACCGATGATTGTCGGCGCCATCGGGCTCAGCCTGGCCGCATTGATGGGCGGCAACGTGACACTGTCGATCCTCAGCTTGTGCCTCGCTGCGTCGGGAATCCTCTCGGCCACCTCGCTGTTCTGGATGCTGCCCACCACGCTTCTGGGCGGTGTGTCCGCTGCCGCAGGCATCGCCGCCGTCAACAGCTTTGCCAACCTGGCCGGCTTCTGCTCGCCCTACCTGATTGGGTGGATCACTACCCAGACCGGGTCCAGCGCCATCGGCATGTATCTGATTACAGCCGTCCTGCTTGCGGGGGCCTCGTTGGTCCTGCGCATCCCCGCTGCAGCGGTCAATCGTTGAGTTAACGGAGCTACGTAATGAATACGAACACTATGCTGAAGCCCGCCTTGAGCCTGGCCGAGCGCGCGCACAATATCCGTCGCCATGCGTTGCGCATGGGGCAGGTGCAAGGTCAAGGTTATGTGGGGCAGGCCCTGGGCGCTGCGGACCTGCTGGCAGTCTCTTACTTCCATGCACTGAGCTATCGGTCCGATGATCCTGACTGGGAACCGCGCGACCGCTTCTATCTGTCCATCGGTCATTATGCCATTGCGCTGTATGCCGCCTTGATCGAGGCCCGAATCGTCCCGCTCGATGAGTTGGAAACCTATGGTTCGGACGACAGCCGCCTGCCCATGTCCGGCATGGCCGCTTATACGCCGGGCATGGAAATCACCGGCGGTTCGTTGGGGCAGGGGTTGGGTATTGCGGTTGGTGCTTGCCTGGGCCTCAAACGCAAGCAATCGACTTCTTTCGTTTACAACCTCTTGTCAGATGGTGAGCTCAATGAAGGCTCCACTTGGGAGGCCGTCATGTCGGCCTCTCACTGGAAGCTCGACAACCTCATCGCCATCGTCGATGTGAACAACCAGCAGGCCGATGGTTATTCCAGCGAAATTCTTTCTTTTGAACCTATCGTCGATCGTTGGCAGGCGTTTGGGTGGTTCACCCAGCGAGTCGATGGCAATGACATCGAAGCCCTGGTCGCAGCGTTCGATGCGGCGCGCAATCACACAGGCGCGCAACCGCGCGTGATCATTTGCGATACGAAGATGGGCAAGGGGGTACCGTTCCTCGAAACGCGGGAAAAGACCCACTTCATACGCGTGGAAGAACATGAATGGGCGTTGGCGCTCAACAATCTCGAAGAAGGAAAACAGTGATGAGCAAGCCGAATAGTTCTACTTCGACTGCCGAGCCAACCAAGAAGCGCCTGACCACCTCGGCCATGATCGCCTCGATCGCCGCTGAGGGCCAAGCGACCCGCTCGGCGCCCTTTGGCCATGCCCTGGCTGCGCTGGCTGAGCAGCGCCCTGAAATTGTCGGGCTGTCCGCAGACTTGTCCAAATACACCGACCTGCATATTTTTGCCAAGGCGCACCCGGACCGCTTCTACCAGATGGGCATGGCCGAGCAACTGTTGATGAGCGCGGCTGCGGGCATGGCAAGGGAGGGGTTCGTACCCTTCGCCACCACCTACGCCGTGTTTGCCTCGCGGCGCGCCTACGATTTTATCTGTATGGCAATCGCCGAGGAGAATTTGAACGTGAAGATCGTCTGTGGGCTGCCCGGGCTCACTACCGGTTATGGCCCAAGCCACCAGGCGACTGACGATCTCGCCATCTTCCGAGCGATGCCAAACCTGATGATCGTCGATCCCTGCGACGCCGTGGAGATCGAACAGGCAGTGCCGGCAATCGCTGCTCACCAGGGGCCAGTCTACATGCGCCTGCTGCGCGGCAACGTACCGGTAGTGCTTGACGAGTACGGGTACAAATTCGAAATCGGCAAGGCCAAGACCCTGCGCACCGGCAGGGACGTGCTCATCATCTCCACCGGGCTGATGACGATGCGCTCGCTCGAAGCGGCCAACAAGCTCCAGGCCGATGGTGTCGACGCTGCTGTATTGCACGTGCCGACCATCAAGCCTCTGGATGAACACACCATCCTGGCCGAAGCGAAGCAGTCCGGGCGGCTGGTGGTCACCGCCGAAAACAGCAGCATTATCGGCGGTTTGGGCGAGGCGGTTGCCGGGTTGTTGTTGCGCAACGGTGTTACGCCGACGTTCCGCCAGATCGCGCTGCCCGATGCGTTTCTCGATGCCGGTGCCTTGCCGACATTGCATGATCGGTACGGCATATCGACCGACGCCGTATGTGCTCAGATCAAAGCCTGGCTTTGATATAGCTCGGCTAGGAGGGCATGGAGGCCCCAATGAGTTCCCAAAGTCTTTGCGGCGCCAGTCAACGAGCGACAGGCCATGAGCAAAGCTCCAATTGAGCATTTTCGCCAGACCCATAATGCAGCTGTGGTACTTATGAATGAAACCCAAGCTTTTGGAGTTCTGGGAAACGGGGGGTGTGGGGATTTGACCGGAGGTATGTGGGATTGGACACTGATCGAGGTCAACTCTCACAATACTAAATTTAACATAATATATATTATGCGTATTTCTGTATTTCCCATACGAACCACACCCAAGGTACATTCGACTCTCAGCAAGCCCCTCATGAGCCTTCACCCTTCAAAGCCGATCAAGGATGCTCCAGTTCATGTCTCACCATCCATCCGCAGATCAGATCATCAGCCTCTACGACCGCCACGCCGCTACGTGGAACGATCTGCGCGTCAACCATTTCATCGACCGCAAATGGATCGAACGCTTCCGTTCATTGCTACCGCCGTCTGCGACCGTTCTGGATCTGGGCTGCGGTTCCGGCCAACCCGTGGCACGTTATCTGATCGACGCCGGCGCGTCTGTCATCGGTGTGGATTCGTCTGAGCAGATGCTCGCACTATGCAGCGCGCAATTTCCAACGCAGGAATGGATTCACGCAGACATGCGCACATTGGCGCTCGATCGCCAGTTCGCGGCCATCCTGGCCTGGAACAGCTTTTTTCATCTCAAGCCCGACGATCAGCGCAAGATGTTCCCGGTATTTCAGCGTCATGCCGCACCTGGAGCGTTGCTGATGTTCACCAGTGGGCCTTCTCATGGCGAAGCCTTGGGCGTTTTCGAGGGTGAAACGCTGTACCATGCGAGCCTCGACCCTCAGGAATACACGGCACTGCTCGCCAGCCACGATTTTGAGTTGCTGGAGCACATCGCAGAGGACGCGGAATGCGGTGGCCAGACGGTTTGGCTTGGGCGTCGCCTGTCTGATTAATAGGCATCTAAATTATAGCTACGCTAAATAGTTATTTAGTTGAGTTATGCTTACCACGCATTATGTACGCCCCCAGATCTCTCGCCGACAGCACGCAAGCCGACAAGCTCACCCGCACTTAGCTACGCCCTGCCCTCACACCTGAGGTGCATTGAGCAACTCCAGGACGAAGTCGAGAAATGCGCGCACCTTGGCCGGCGGGTGATGCCGCGAAGGGTACAGTGCATACAGCGGAAAACGCTCGTCCGGCCAGTCGTCGAACAGCTCGACCAGGCGGCCCTCGGCCAGTAGCAGCTCGCTACCCAAAGCCATCACCTGCGCAACTCCGTAGCCGGCAAGGCAGGTGCTGTGCAGACTGCCCACATCGTTGACCAGCAATTGCCCGCGCGTGTCCACGGTCAAGCGCTCGGCACCGCGGTGAAACTCCCAGGCAAAAGGCTGACCACTCTGCGGATCGCGGAACTGGATGCAGCGATGTTCGCTGAGGGCCTGCGGCTGTGCCGGGCGGCCAAAACGCTTGAGGTAGGCCGGTGCAGCCACGGTGAGGATGCGAGTGTCCAGCAGCCTGCGCGCCACCAGGCTGGACGTACGGGGCTCGCCGAAACGCACGGCCAGATCGAAACCTTCGGCGACCATGTCGCCCAGGCGATCGCGAGTGATCAGTTCCAGGTTCAGTTGTGGGTGCACCTCGAGAAACCCGCCCAGGCGCGGCCCAAGTATCAGGCGAGCGAAAAACGGATCGACATTGACCCGCAGCCGCCCCCTGACCACCCCTGCCCCCTCGGTCACCGAGCTGGCCGCCTCGTCCAGCGCTGCCAGCAACGGCACCACCTGTTCGTACAGGCGGCGCCCCTCGTCGGTCAGAGTGACCGAGCGTGTGGTGCGGTCAAACAAGCGAATCCCCAGGCGTTTCTCCAGGCGCGCCAACGCCCGGCTGACACCTGGCTGGGACATGTCCATCACCTCGCCTGCAGCGGCAAAGCTGCCACTGTCGACGATGGCGACGAACACACTCATGCCACTGAGGCTGCGCTCATCGAAACTCATATTGATGCCAATCAGTCATTATTGAAATGAGCTTCATGTTATCGATTAATCAATCGACGCACCACAGACTGGCTCCCGAAGGCCGCGCTGTGCCGCCTCCCACTCAGGAGTTACATACCATGTACGTTATCACTGGCATCACCGGCCAAGTCGCCAGCGCCCTGGCGCGCAACCTGCTGGCCGCAGGCAAGGAGGTGCGCGCTGTGGTGCGCGATGCCGCCAAGGGCGAAACCTGGCAGGCCCAGGGGTGCAGCGTCGCGGTAGCCGACATGCAGGACCGTGTCGCCCTGACTCGTGCGTTCCAAGGCGCCACCGCTGTGTTCGTGCTGCTGCCGCCGAACTTCGACCCTCGCCCTGATTTCCCCGAAACCCGCGCGATACTCGCCAACCTGCACGCAGCACTACTGGCCAGCCAACCGGAACGCGTAGTGTGCCTCTCCACCGTTGGCGCGCAGGCCAGCCACCCTAACCTGCTATCGCAGCTGGGTGAAATGGAACATGTGCTGGGGCAGTTGCCCATGCCGATAACGTTTCTGCGCGCTGCCTGGTTCATGGAGAACAGCCTGTGGGACATTGCCCCTGCTCGGGAACATGGCGTCCTGTACAGCTTCCTGCAACCGCTGGACAAGCCGGTGCACATGGTCGCCACGGCCGATGTCGGGCGCGTTGCGGCGCAGCTGCTGCAGGAGCCTTGGGAGGGCGTGCGGGTGGTGGAGCTGACCGGCCCTCAAGCGATCTCCCCGCTGCAGCTCGCTGCCACGCTTGGCCAGGTGCTCGGGCTTGAAGTGAAGGCGCAAGCAGTCCCGCGCGATAGCTGGGAGGCACTATTCCTTGAGCAAGGGATGGAGAATCCGGTACCGCGCATGCAAATGCTCGATGGCTTCAATGCGGGCTGGATCGACTTTGAAGGGACGCCGCGCCAGGCGCGCACCGATCTGCAGACGGTATTGGCGGGGTTGGTCGAGCGGAGTTGAGCACGACTCTTTGGCTGGCGCGCCCTGCAGGGCGCTTCAGCTTTCAGGGGTGGCCATAGAAGTATGGTCGACCTCAGTCGCCATAACATACCGTGATACGTACCACGTATGCTTCAGCTCAAACCACCAAATCGACGGTAGAAACTCTCGCTGGCATCCGGCAGCGGTCCGTCCGCCGTCTCCAGCATGTCATTGAGCCAGGCTTCAGCCTTGGGCGACACCAGGCGATAGAGGTTGCGGCACAACTGGCGCGCTGCACGGCCCTCCCAGTCACCGGGCAGCAGTTCATCGGGCAACTGCGGATCGCGCAACAGCAAACGCCGGTATTCGTGGATCAGCAAGGTGCGCGCCAGGAAGCAATCCTGCGCCTCCAGCGTTTCCTGTTCGCGCAGTGCCTGCCACAGCGGACGGAACAGGCGAATGAACTCGCTGTAATGATGGCCCAGCTCGTCGATCCCCCAGCTCTCCCTGACCTGCGCGCGCATGGCCTTGGAGGCGAGAATTTCCTGGGCATGGGTCTCGAAGACGATACTGTCTTCCTCGGCCTCCAGCTCGCGAAGGGTGGCCGCCAGATCCGCACGATCAGCACGCGGGCAACCCATCACGTTAGGGGCGATGGCTCCGAAGCCTTGCCACTCCAGCTCTTCACGTACCGACTTGCGCTTGGCTACGTCCAACTGCGAGAGCAGCACCAGCGTCCAGGCGCCGTCCCAGGCTGGCAGGCTGGCACTGTAGACCCGTTTGAATGCCTTCTCGAAACGCCGTCGGCCGGTGCCGGTCAGGCTGTAGTAGCTACGGCGACCAACCTTTTCAGCGGTCAGCCAGCCTTCTTTTGTCAGGCGGAAGATCGACGTGCGAATCAGTCGCTCGTTAATGCCGAAGGGCTCCAGCAAACCGATCAGGCTACCCAGCCACACCGTGCCACCGTGGGGCTCGACGGCATCGCCATACAGCGTGATGATCAGCGAGCTGGCGCGGATTGGCGTCTGCTCCTGGAAGCGGGTGATCAGGTGATTCAGGGGTGCGAGGCTGCTCATGGGGGAACTGGGCGCGGAGAAAGCCCCGACTATACCTTTACCCCGCCCCGCCTGGCCATGGCGCGACACGGCAATGCTCATGCGCCATGCCCCGTCTTCGGCCGCAGGCCGGTATCGCCCATGCGCGGGCGCGCGGGCTCGGCCGCACTCAGCGGCGAACACTCCACCATCGACGCCATGCAGCGTCTGGCGAGCGCCTGGTACTCCTGAGTGCCACGTTGCTTCCAGGCGACTTCCTCATCGCTCAGCGTACGCTTGGCCTGGGCCGGCGAGCCCACCACCAGGCTCTGCGCCTCGCAGGTGAACCCCGCCTTGACGAAAGCCGTGGCCGCCACGATGCAGCGTGGCGCGATGTGCGCACCATCCATCACCACCGCATTCATGCCCACAAGCGCATCCGCCCCTACTCGGCACCCGTGCAGCACCGCGCCATGGCCAACATGACCATTGCGCTCGATGACCGTGTCGCCGCCCGGAAAGCCATGCATCACGCAGGTGTCCTGCAGATTGGCGCCCTCCTCCAGGACGATGCGCCCAAAGTCGCCCCGCAACGCCGCGAGAGGTCCGACATAACAGCCGGGGCCGACGATCACATCGCCGATCAGGACGGCACTGGGGTGGACGTAGGCGGTGGGATGGACCACTGGGGTCAAGCCGTCGAGGCGATAGCAGGGCATGGGAACGACTCAATGTGATTCATGAAGGTCAAGGATCATGTATCACTTCAAATAGATCAGTCAATTTTGTAATTGCTGTATCGCTTTCTTGAATCGTCCCTTTTATCGACTGATTGCTCGAAACCTATGCGCACAAAGGGTTTCAGTGACCCCGGCGATCAGCAGTAGACGTTTAGATACATCATACTAATTTTGATGTTGATATTTTGTATCGCTTTGCGCCTATACTTGCGCCATCACTGCAACCGACTCCAAGAACTGGCCGGCACTGACCGGCGCCAAACGTGCAGCCTGAGGTATCACCATGCCAAGCAACCTCGTTGTGCAGGCCCAGGCGGACGGTGTCCGCCTGATCACCCTGCACCGCCCGCAAGCCCTCAACGCCCTGAATACCGAGCTGCTGGCAGAGCTCGCCGACGAACTCGACGCTGCCGCCCATGACGAGCACACCCGTACGGTGATCATCACCGGCAATCGCAAGGCCTTTGCTGCAGGCGCGGACATCAACGAGATGGCCGAGCGCGACCTGGTCGGTATCCTCAACGATCCCCGTGTCGCCCACTGGCAGCGCATCGCCGCTTTTCCCAAGCCTCTGATCGCCGCCGTCAACGGTTTCGCCCTCGGCGGCGGCTGCGAGTTGGTGATGTGCGCCGATATTGTTATCGCCGGGTCCGACGCACGCTTCGGCCAGCCAGAGATCAACCTCGGCATCATTCCCGGCGCAGGCGGCACCCAGCGCCTGCTTCGCGCAGTTGGCAAGCCACTGGCGATGCAGCTGGTGCTCACCGGTGAAACCCTCGATGCCCGCCATGCCCTGCAAGCCGGGCTGATCAGCGAAATGACCCAGCCCGAATTGACCGTTGAACGCGCCCTGCAGGTGGCGCGCAGCATCGCGCAAAAGGCGCCCCTGGCCGTGCGCCTGGCCAAAGAGGCGCTACTCAAGGCCCAGGATACCGACCTCGCCAGCGGCCTGCGCTTCGAGCGACATGCCTTCACCCTGCTGGCCGGCACGGCCGACCGCGACGAGGGCATCCGCGCTTTCCAGGAAAAACGCCCGGCCAGCTTCATCGGCCGCTGACCCACCCGATTCCACCGACTGACGGAGCGCGCTTGCCATGAGCTTCCAGCACATCCTGTTTTCCATCGAGGACGGCATCGCCCTCCTCTCGCTCAACCGCCCCGAGCAACTCAACAGCTTCAACACCGCCATGCACCAGGAGGTGCGCGAGGCTCTCAAGCAGGTACGCCAGAGCGAACAGGCGCGGGTCCTGCTGCTGACCGGCGAAGGCCGCGGTTTCTGCGCCGGCCAGGACCTGTCCGACCGCAACGTCGCGCCCGGTGCCGAGCGGCCCGACCTGGGCCTGTCGATCGAGCAGTTCTACAACCCGCTGATCCGTAGCCTGCGCGACTTGCCGATGCCGGTGATCTGTGCGGTCAACGGCGTGGCTGCCGGTGCCGGGGCCAATATTCCCCTGGCTTGCGACCTGGTGCTGGCCGCCCGCTCGGCCAGCTTCATCCAGGCGTTCTGCCGCATCGGGCTGATTCCTGACTCTGGCGGCACCTGGCTGCTGCCACGCCTGGTCGGCATGGCCCGCGCGAAAGCCCTGGCCATGCTGGGCGAGCGCCTGAGCGCCGAACAGGCCGAGCAATGGGGGCTGATTCACCGCGTGGTCGACGACGCCGAGTTGCGCGACGAAGCACTGCGCCTGGCCCGACACCTGGCGGCTCAGCCCACCTATGGCCTGGCGCTGATCAAGCGCAGTCTCAACGCAAGCTTCGACAACAGTTTCGACCAGCAACTGACGCTCGAGCGCGACCTGCAACGCCTGGCCGGGCGCAGCGACGACTACCGCGAAGGCGTCAGCGCCTTCATGGAAAAGCGTACGCCCGTGTTCAAGGGGTGCTGAGATGAGTGCCTTGCACATTGAAGCTCAGGTTGCGGTGATCGGCGCTGGCGCCATGGGGGCCGGCATTGCCCAGGTTGCAGCCCAGGCCGGGCATGCGGTCCGGCTTTATGACAATCGCCCGGGCGCCGCAGCGCAGGCCATCGACGGCATCGCCCGGCAATTGGCGCGCCTGGTGGACAAAGGCAAGCTGAACCCCTGCGAGCGTGAGTCGACCGTCGCCCGCCTGCAGCCTGCCGAGTCGCTCGAGGCCCTGGCCGATGCGGCGCTGGTGATCGAGGCGATCGTGGAAGACCTCGATATCAAGCAGCAACTGCTGCGTCAGCTTGAAGCCCTCTGCGCTGAAACCTGCATCCTCGCCAGCAATACGTCGTCGTTGTCGATTACCCGCCTGGCAGCGGGGCTGGCCCGACCCGAGCGCGTGATCGGCATGCATTTCTTCAATCCTGCCCCCTTGATGGCGTTGGTCGAGGTCGTGTCGGGGCTTGCGACCGAACCGGCGGTGGCCGATACGCTGTACGACACCGCCAAGGCCTGGGGCAAGCAGCCCGTGCATGCACGCTCCACCCCCGGTTTCATCGTCAACCGCGTGGCCCGTCCGTTCTATGCCGAGAGCCTGCGCCTACTGCAGGAAGGTGCCGCCGATTGCGCCAGCCTCGATGCGCTGTTGCGCGAGGCTGGCGGGTTCCGCATGGGCGCGTTCGAACTCACCGACCTGATCGGCCATGACGTCAACGACGCCGTCACCTGTTCGGTGTTCGACGCCTACTACGGGGATTTGCGCTTTCAGCCCTCGCAGGTACAAAAGGAACTGGTGGCCGCCGGGCGCCTGGGGCGCAAGAGCGGCCAGGGTTTCTATGACTACCGCGAAGGCGCCGAACGCCCGCAGCCTGCCGAATTGCGCAGCTCTGCCGAAGTTACACGCTGCGTGGTCGAGGGCGACCTCGGTGTCATGCAGCCGCTGCTGCAGCGCCTGAGCGCCAGCGGTGTCGAACTGACCCGACGCGCCGGCCAGGGCTTGTTGCGCATTGGCGATGCCACCCTGGCCCTGTCCGACGGTCGCCTGGCCAGCCAGCGCGCCCGCGACGACGGCCTGCAGAACCTGGTCCTGATCGACCTTGCCCTGGATTACAGCAGCGCGACACGCATCGCGATTACCTGGGCCAGGAACACCACGATCGAAGCCCGCGATCAGGTTGTCGCGCTGCTCCAGCGTGCCGGTTTCAACGTCAGCGCCCTGGCCGACCTGCCGGGCCTGGCCGTGCTGCGCACGGTGGCCATGCTCGCCAACGAAGCCGCCGATGCCGTGCTGCAAGGTGTCGCGTCGGCGGCCGACATCGACCTGGCCATGTGCGCCGGGGTCAATTATCCGTTGGGGCCGCTGGCCTGGGCCGAACGCATCGGCCTTGCCCACACGTTGCACACCCTCGAACACCTGCAGCAGGCCTACGGCGAAGAACGCTATCGCCCTTCCCTGCTGCTGCGCCGCACCCATGCCGAAGGAGGCCGCCTGCATGACTGACATACCTCGCACGCCCGAAGCGCTGGCCCGCGCCTGTGCCGACGCCATGTACGCCCGTGACCGGGCCACTCAAGGCATGGGTATCGAACTGCTCGAGGCCGGCCCCGGCAGCGCTGCCGTGCGTATGACCGTACGCGCCGACATGATCCAGGGCCACGGCACCTGCCACGGCGGCTTTCTCTTCGCCCTGGCCGATTCGGCGTTCGCCTTTGCCTGCAACAGCCACGACGAGGCCACTGTGGCCCTGGGCTGCAGCATCGATTATGTGGCCCCGGCGCTGCTCGGCGACCAGTTGACCGCCACCGCCCACGAGCTGGTGCGCAAGAGCCGCACCGGCCTCTACGACGTGCGCCTGGAAAACCAGCGTGGCGAGCTGGTGGCGCTGTTCCATGGCAAGTCCTACAAGTTGCGCGGCAGCGTGCTGACGCAGGAGACGCAAGATGACTGAACCGACCCTCAACGACGCCCTGATCATCGACGCCGTGCGCACGCCCATCGGCCGCTACGGCGGCGCCCTGAGCAGCGTGCGTGCCGACGACCTGGCGGCGATCCCGATCAAGGCCTTGATCGCCCGCCACCCGACACTGGACTGGCACACCATAGACGATGTGATCCTCGGCTGCGCCAACCAGGCCGGCGAAGACAATCGCAACGTTGCGCATATGGCCACGCTGCTGGCCGGGCTGCCTGTCGAGGTGCCGGGCACCACCCTCAACCGCCTGTGCGGCTCCGGCCTGGACGCCATCGGCAACGCCGCCCGCGCCCTGCGCTGTGGCGAGGCCGGGCTGATGCTGGCCGGCGGCGTCGAATCCATGTCCCGCGCGCCGTTCGTCATGGGCAAGGCCGAACAGGCCTTCGGCCGCAGTGCGGAACTGTTCGACACCACCATCGGCTGGCGCTTCGTCAATCCCCTGATGAAAGCCCAATACGGCATCGACTCGATGCCCGAGACCGCCGAGAACGTCGCCGAGCAGTTCGGCATCTCGCGCGCCGACCAGGATGCCTTTGCCTTGCGCAGCCAGCACAAGGCCGCCGCCGCCCAGACCAATGGCCGCCTGGCGCGGGAAATCGTCCCGGTCGAGATCGCCCAGCGCAAGGGCCCGCCCAAGCTGGTCGAGCAAGACGAACACCCGCGCGGCGACACCACCCTGGAGCAGCTGGCGCGCCTTGGCACGCCGTTTCGCGAAGGTGGCAGCGTCACTGCCGGCAACGCGTCGGGGGTCAACGACGGTGCGTGCGCACTGTTGCTGGCTAGCAGCAGCGCAGCCCGCCGCCACGGCCTGAAGGCCCGCGGGCGAATCGTCGGCATGGCCGCAGCAGGTGTCGAGCCACGCATGATGGGCATCGGCCCGGTGCCTGCGACGCGCAAGGTACTGGAGCTGACCGGTCTTGCCCTGCCCGACATGGACGTGATCGAGCTCAACGAAGCTTTCGCGGCCCAAGGGCTGGCAGTGCTGCGCGAGCTGGGTGTTGCCGACGACGATCCACGGGTCAACCCCAACGGTGGCGCCATCGCCCTGGGGCATCCGCTGGGCATGAGCGGCGCGCGGCTGGTCACCACCGCGCTGCACGAGCTGGAGCTGACCGGCGGCCGCTACGCGCTGTGCACCATGTGCATCGGCGTCGGCCAGGGCATCGCCATGGTGATCGAGCGCCTTTGAGGCACTTCGACCAACGGACCGCGACCCACGCTGCAACGGGCAGTATGCTGCCCACCATGACACTCACGGCCCCTCGACGGGCCGGCGTACAAGAACAACTCGAGTGAAGCCATGAACATGTACCACGATGCCGAACGCGCCCTGCTTGACCCCATGGAAACTGCCAGTGTCGATGCGCTGCGCCAGCACCAGCTCGAACGTCTGCGCTGGAGCCTGCGCCACGCCTACGACAAGGTGGCACTGTACCGTCAGCGCTTCGACGCCTGCGGTGCCCACCCGGACGACCTGAAATCGCTCGAAGACCTGTCGCGCTTCCCCTTCACCGGCAAGAGCGACCTGCGCGACAACTACCCCTACGGCATGTTTGCCGTCCCCCAGGAAGAAGTGGTACGCCTGCACGCCTCCAGCGGCACCACGGGCAAGCCAACGGTGGTCGGGTATACCCAGAACGACATCGACACCTGGGCCAACGTGGTCGCCCGCTCGATCCGCGCCGCAGGCGGACGCAAGGGCGACAAGGTGCATGTTTCCTATGGCTACGGCCTGTTCACCGGTGGCCTGGGCGCTCACTATGGCGCCGAGCGCCTGGGCTGCACGGTGATCCCCATGTCCGGCGGTCAGACCGAGAAGCAGGTGCAACTGATCCGCGACTTCCAGCCCGACATCATCATGGTCACGCCCTCGTACATGCTCAACCTGGCCGACGAGATCGAGCGCCAGGGCATCGACCCCAACGACCTCAAGTTGCGCCTGGGCATCTTCGGTGCCGAGCCCTGGACCGACGAGCTGCGCCGCTCCATCGAGCAACGCCTGGGTATCAACGCACTGGATATCTATGGCCTGTCGGAAATCATGGGGCCAGGCGTGGCCATGGAGTGCATCGAGACCAAGGACGGCCCGACCATCTGGGAAGACCATTTCTATCCCGAGATCATCGACCCGCTGTCAGGCGAGGTCCTGCCGGACGGGCAACTGGGCGAGCTGGTGTTCACCTCGCTGAGCAAGGAGGCGCTGCCGATGGTGCGCTACCGCACCCGCGACCTGACCCGTCTGCTGCCCGGCACGGCACGGCCGATGCGGCGCATTGGCAAGATCACCGGCCGTAGCGACGACATGCTGATCATCCGCGGGGTCAACGTGTTCCCTACGCAGATCGAAGAGCAGGTGCTGAAAATAAAACAACTTTCAGAGCTATACGAGATTCATCTGTATCGCAATGGCAATCTCGACAGCGTGGAAGTGCACGTGGAGTTGCGCGCCGACAGCCAGTACCTGGACGACGCTACGCGCAAGGCGCTTGTGGGTGAGCTGAGCAAGCAGATCAAGACCTACATCGGCATCAGCACGCAGATTCGCCTGCAGCCCTGCGGAACGCTGAAGCGCTCAGAGGGCAAGGCTTGCCACGTCTACGACAAACGGTTGGCCAGCTGACTTTCGATTCGGCTGCCTTTTTCTGCCCCGGCCTGGTCCGGGGCTTTTTTTTGCGCTGGATTTGCCGGCCCTATCGCGGGACGAGCCCGCTCCCACAGCCCCACGATGAGGCGTAATGTGATACACAATTTTATTTGATACATGATTTTATGTTTGATGTTAGATCACGTATCGCTTATAAAAGACTCCATGCCCCAACCACCCCTGCGGCGGGAGTCCGAACATGTACGCACAGCTAGTCGAAACCGGCGTCAAACGTGTCAAGTCACTGGAAGAGATGTCGCCCGAAGAGCGCCACTTCCAGGAGAAGATCGACGCCGAGATCAAGATCGAACCGAAAAACTGGATGCCCGAGGCCTATCGCCAGACCCTGATCCGGCAGATCTCCCAGCACGCCCATTCGGAAATCGTCGGCATGCTTCCCGAGGGCAACTGGGTCACCCGCGCGCCGAGCCTCAAGCGCAAGCTGCAGTTGATGGCCAAGATCCAGGACGAAGCCGGCCATGGCCTGTACCTGTACAGCGCCATGGAAACCCTCGGCGCCGACCGCGACGAAGAGATCGCCAAGCTGCACAGCGGCAAGGCCAAGTACTCGAGCATCTTCAACTACCCGACCCTGAGCTGGGCCGACATGGGCGCGGTGGGCTGGCTGGTCGACGGCGCGGCGATCGTCAACCAGGTGGTACTGCAACGCACCTCCTACGGCCCCTACTCGCGCGCGATGATCCGTATCTGCAAGGAAGAGAGTTTTCATCAGCGCCAGGGCTACGAACTGCTGCTGACCATGATGCGCCACGGCACCCAGGCGCAGAAGGACATGGTCCAGGACGCAATCAATCGCCTGTGGTGGCCCTCGCTGATGATGTTCGGCCCCAGTGACGAACACTCCCCCAACAGCGCCCAGTCGATGGCCTGGAAGATCAAGCGCCAGACCAACGACGAACTGCGCCAGCGCTTCATCGACCAGACCGTGCCGCAGCTCGAGTTGCTCGGTTGCACCGCCCCGGACCCGGAACTGAAGTGGAACGCCGACCGCGGTCACTACGACTTCGGTGAAATCCAGTGGGACGAATTCTACGAAGTGATCAAGGGCAACGGCCCCTGCAACCAGGAGCGGGTCGCCACCCGTCGCCAGGCCATCGAAGACGGGGCCTGGGTACGCGAGGCCGCCGTGGCCTATGCGCGCAAGCAACAGAACAAGAACGCCGCCTGAAGCGGCGACCGATGCGGAGATCGAACATGTCTGTCTGGACCCTCTACGAAGTATTCGTGCGCAGCAAGCACGGCCTGAACCACAAGCACGTGGGCAGCGTGCATGCCGCCGACGCGGCCATGGCCATCGAGAACGCCCGTGAGCTGTACACCCGGCGCAGTGAAGGCGTGAGCCTGTGGGTGGTGCCCTCGGCGCTGATCACCGCCTCCTCGCCTGATGAAAAAGACCCGCTGTTCGCCCCTTCGGACGACAAGGTCTACCGCCATGCCAGCTTCTATGAGCTGCCTGACGAAGTCGGACACATGTGAGGCCCGCCATGCACAATGACGATCTGATCCCCTACCTCTTGCTGCTCGGCGACAGCGCCCTGATCCAGGGCCAGCGCCTGTGCCAATGGTGTGGCCACGCCCCGGCACTGGAAGAAGAGCTGGCCCTGATGAATGTCGGCCTCGACCTGATCGGCCAGGCGCGCAACTGGCTGGAGTACGCCGCCGAACTGCTCGACGACGGTCGCGATGCCGACGCCCTGGCGTTTCGCCGCGACGAACGCGCCTTCCACAACCTGCTGCTGGTCGAGCAACCCAACGGCGACTTTGCCGTGACCATGACCAAGCAGTTCCTCTACGACGCCTGGCACCTGGCGATGCTCCAAGGCCTGTGCGCCTCCAGCGATCCGTGCATCGCCGGCATCGCAGCCAAAGCGCTCAAGGAGGTCACCTACCATCTGCGGCGCTCCGGTGAATGGGTGCAGCGCCTGGGCGGCGGCACCGACGAGAGCCGTCGCCGCATGCTCGCGGCAATCCCGGCACTGTGGCGTTTCACCGTGGAGCTGAGCCAGGGCAGTGAAAGCGAGACGCGCCTGGCCGCCGCGGGTATTGCCGCCGACCCGGGGCAAGTTGGGCAAGCCTGGCTCGCCCAGGTCAGCGCCATCTTCGCCTCGGTCGAGCTCCCGCAACCCAAGCCCGCCAGTCATTTCTACCTGAGCGGTCGCAAGGGATTGCACACCGAACACCTGGGCCTGCTGTTGGCCGAGATGCAGTTCCTGCCACGGGCCTACCCCGATGCAACCTGGTGAGCTGATCGCCGGCGACCGTGGCGCCCGCGGCCTGCGCGAGGGCGACCTGGTAAGGGCCTGGGCGGTGCTGGAGCAGGTCATGGACCCGGAAGTGCCGGTGGTCAGCGTGGTCGACCTGGGGATCGTGCGCGACCTGGACTGGCGCGCCGGCCACCTGCACCTGGTGGTGACCCCCACCTACTCCGGCTGCCCGGCCACCGAGGTGATCGAGGGCGATATTCGCCAGGCCCTGGAACAGGCCGGCTTTGCCCAGCCAGCGCTGGAACGGCGCTTGACCCCGGCCTGGAGCACCGACTGGATCAGCGAGCAGGGCCGCGAACGCCTGCGTGTCTATGGCATCGCCCCGCCCCAGGGCAGCGCCAGCAAGCGCAGCCTGCTCGGCGAAGCCCCTCATGTGTGCTGTCCGCAATGCGGTAGCGCCCATACCGAACTGCTCAGCCAGTTCGGCTCCACGGCCTGCAAGGCGCTTTATCGCTGCCGCGAGTGCCTGGAGCCGTTCGACTATTTCAAATGCATTTGAGCCGTGGAGACGACCATGAGCCAGTTTCACAGCCTGACCATCAAGCAAGTACGTCACGAGACACGCGACGCCGTGTCGATCGCCTTCGACGTTCCCGCCCATCTGCAGGACGCGTTCCGCTTCACCCAGGGCCAGTACCTGGTGATGCGCACCTTTCTCGACGATGAGGAAGTGCGACGTTCCTACTCGATTTGCAGTGCCGTGCAGGACGGCGAGCTGCGCGTGGCGGTCAAGCGCGTGCCAGGCGGGCGCTTTTCGGCATTCGCCAACGATGTGCTCGCGGCCGGCCAGCAACTGGACGTGATGCCGCCCAGCGGCAGCTTCTTCGTTCCACTGCAGGCCGAGCGTCATGGCCATTACCTGGGGGTCGCCGCCGGCAGCGGTATCACCCCGATCCTGTCGATCATCGCCACCACCCTGGCCTGCGAGCCCAACAGCCGCTTCACCCTGCTGTACGGCAACCGCGCCAGCAACAGCGCACTGTTTCGTGATCGCCTGGAAGACCTGAAGAACCGTTACCTGGACCGCCTGAACCTGATTTTCGTGTTCAGCCGCGAACAGCAGGATGTCGACCTGTACAACGGCCGAATCGATGCTGACAAGTGTGGCCAGTTGTTCTCTCGCTGGCTCGACGTGCAAGCCCTCGATGCCGCCTTCATCTGCGGGCCGCAGGCGATGACCGAAACCGTGCGCGCCAGCCTCGAAGACAACGGCATGCCGCGCGAACGCATCCATTTCGAGCTGTTTGCCGCCGCTGGCAGCGAAGCCCGGCGCGAAGCCCGCGAGGCTCAGCGCCAGCTGGACTCGGCGCTGAGCCATATCACCGTGATCAGCGATGGCCGTGCCCTGGCCTTCGACCTGCCGCGCAACAGTCAGAACATTCTCGATGCCGGCAACGCCATTGGCGCCGAGCTGCCCTATTCGTGCAAGGCCGGCGTGTGCTCGACCTGCAAGTGCCGGGTGATCGAGGGCGAGGTGGAAATGGACAGCAACCATGCGCTGGAGGATTACGAGGTGGCGGCGGGGTATGTGCTGTCGTGCCAGACGTATCCGCTGAGTGATCGCGTGGTGCTGGATTTCGATCAACTTTGAGACCGCGGCGCCCTCATCGCGGGACAAGCCCGCTCCCACAGGGATTGGCTGGACTTTAAAGGGACAAGCCTGCTCCCACAGGGACTGGGCTGGACTTTAAAGGGACAAGCCTGCTCCCGCAGGAACTGGGCTGGACTTCAAATTTTGAGCAAGACCGTTGCTCCCACAAGACCGATGGTCACCGCTGTACCTGTGGGAGCGGGCTCGTCCCGCGATGAGGCCGCCAGCAACCCTGCAACACCCTGCGTGACCTGAAAAAACAATTACAAGACAGAGGACCGCTTCCCATGACACCCGAGCACATCGACTCCATCAGCAAGCACCCCGACTTCCAGCAACTGATCCGCCGCAAGCGCCGCCTCAACGGCAGCCTCACCCTGACCATGCTTGCCGCCTACTACGGCTTCGTGCTGCTGGTGGCCTTCGCCCCCGGCCTGCTCGGCCAGTCGCTCAATGGCGGCGTCACCAGCGTCGGCATGCTGGTGGGTGTGCTGATGGTGCTGCTGTCGTTCGCCCTGACCGGCATCTACATGCACCGCGCCAACCGCGTCATCGATCCACTCAACGACAAGGTTCGCCAGGAGTGCGCGCAATGAACTGGACTGCCATCTCGATGTTCATGGTGTTCGTCTGCTTCACCCTGCTGGTGACCCGCTGGGCCGCGGCCCGCACCCGCTCGACCAGTGACTTCTACACCGCAGGCGGTGGCCTCACTGGGATGCAGAATGGCCTGGCGATCGCCGGCGACATGATCAGCGCCGCGTCCTTCCTCGGCATCTCGGCGATGATGTTCATGAACGGCTACGACGGCCTGCTCTATGCCCTGGGCGTACTCGCCGGCTGGCCGATCATCCTGTTCCTGATCGCCGAGCGCCTGCGCAACCTGGGCAAGTACACCTTCGCCGACGTGGTTTCCTACCGCCTGGCGCAGGCCCCGGTACGCCTGAGCGCCGCGTTCGGCACGCTGACCGTCGCGCTGTTGTACCTGGTGGCGCAGATGGTCGGCGCCGGCAAACTGATCGAGTTGCTGTTCGGTATCAGCTACCTCTACGCCGTCACCCTGGTGGGCGTACTGATGGTGCTGTACGTGACCTTCGGCGGCATGCTCGCCACCACCTGGGTGCAGATCATCAAGGCGGTGATGCTGTTGTCGGGCACCACCTTCATGGCGTTCATGGTGCTCAAGCATTTCGGCTTCAGCACCGAGGCGATGTTCGCCAGCGCCGTGGCAGCGCATGCCAAGGGCCAGGCGATCATGGCTCCCGGGGCATTGCTGTCCAATCCCATCGACGCCATTTCGCTGGGGCTGGGCATGATGTTCGGCACCGCCGGGCTGCCGCACATCCTCATGCGGTTCTTCACCGTCAGTGACGCCAAGGAAGCACGCAAGAGCGTGTTCTACGCCACGGGTTTCATCGGCTACTTCTACCTGCTGCTGATCGTCATCGGTTTCGGCGCCATCGTCATGGTGGGGACCGAGCCGGCCTACCGCGACGCCAGCGGCGCGATCATCGGCGGCGGCAACATGGTCGCCGTGCACCTGGCCCAGGCCGTGGGTGGCAACCTGTTCCTGGGCTTCATCTCGGCAGTGGCCTTCGCCACGATTCTTGCCGTGGTCGCAGGCCTGGCGCTATCCGGTGCCTCGGCGATCTCCCATGACCTCTATGCCTGCGTCGTGCGCAAGGGCCAGGCCAGCGAGCAGGAAGAAATGCGCATGTCGCGCATCGCCACCCTGCTGATCGGCCTGCTCGCAGTACTGTTGGGGTTGCTGTTCGAATCGCAGAACATCGCCTTCCTCTCGGGCCTGGTGCTGGCGATTGCCGCCTCGGTCAACTTCCCGGTGCTGCTGCTCTCGATGTTCTGGAAAGGCCTGACCACCCGCGGCGCGGTAGCCGGCAGCATGGCCGGGCTGGCCTCGGCCATCGTGTTGGTGGTGCTGGGCCCGGCGGTGTGGGTCAACGTGCTGCACAACGAGCGCGCGCTGTTCCCCTACAGCAACCCGGCACTGTTCTCCATGAGCCTGGCGTTCCTCGGTGCCTGGGCGTTCTCGGTCACCGACAGCTCGCAACGGGCCAGCGAAGAGCGTGGCCGCTACCTGGGCCAGTTCATCCGCTCCATGACCGGGATCGGCGCTGCCGGCGCCAGCAAGCACTGAACCCTTGAACCTCGAATGTCGGATATAACAACAATGAACCACACTCGTCTCAAGTCGGCCGCCTGGCTGGCCACCCTCGCCCTGCCCTTGCCGGCCATGGCGGATTTCATCGCTGACAGCCACGCCCGCGTCGAGCTGCGCAACCACTACATCAATCGCGACTTCCGCCAGTCCAATGCGCCGCAAGCCAAGGCCGAGGAATGGGCCCAGGGTTTCACCGCGCGCTTCGAATCGGGCTTCAGCGAAGGCCCCATAGGCCTGGGCGTGGACGCCATGGGGCAACTGGGGATCAAGCTCGACTCCAGCCGCGACCGGCGCAACACCGGCCTGCTGCCTTTCGGCCCGCACAGCCTGGAACCGGTGGACGACTACAGCGAGCTGGGGCTGACCGGCAAGCTGCGCGTATCGAAGAGCACCCTGCGCCTGGGCACCCTACAGCCGATTCTGCCGGTGGTGGTGTACAACGACACACGCCTGCTGTCATCGACCTTCCAGGGTGGCCTGCTGACCAGCCAGGAGCTCGAGGGCCTGACCGTCAACGCCGGACGCCTGACCAAGGCCAACCTGCGCGACTCATCCGGACGCGACGACATCGGCTACGGCGCGGCCAGCAGCGACCACTTCGACTTCGGCGGCGGCAGTTACGCGATCACCCCGCAGACCAGCGTCAGCTATTACTACGCCAAGCTCGACGAGATCTATCGCCAGCAATACCTGGGGCTGTTGCACACCCAGCCGCTGGGCGAAGGGATGAGCCTGCGCAGCGACTTGCGCTACTTCGACAGCCGCGGCGACGGCGCCGAACGCGCAGGCCGCATCGACAACCGCAACTTCAACGCCATGTTCACCCTGGGCGTGAAGGCCCACAAGTTCACCGCCACCTGGCAGCAGATGTCCGGCGACAGCGCGTTTCCGTTTCTCAACGGTGGCGACCCCTACACCGTCAACCTGGTCACCTACAACACCTTCACCCGCGCAGGTCTCGACTCCTGGCAAGTGCGCTACGACTACGACTTCGTCGCGATGGGCATTCCGGGCCTGAGCTTCATGACCCGCTACACCGACGGTCGCCACGCCGAAACCGCGACCCTCAGCAATGGCCGCGAACGCGAGCGCGACACCGACATCACCTACGTCATCCAGAGCGGCCCGTTCAAGGACGTCAGCCTGCGCTGGCGCAACGTCACCTTCCGTTCCGGCAATGGCCTGACCAACGCCGTGGACGAGAACCGCCTGATCATCGGCTACACCCTGGCGCTGTGGTAACCGCGCCCCTCACAGGAGAACAGCATGTCTGAAGCCCACACCCTGCAGAGCTTCATCGCCGGTCGCTGGATTGGCCAGCACGGCGCCCAGGCCCTGCGCAGCGCCCTCGATGGGCAGGTCCTGGCCTATAGCCATGAGGAACGCCCGGACTTCGCCGAAGCGCTGGATTTCGGCCGCCGCCAGGGCCTCGCCGGGCTCATGGCCCTGGACTTTCAACAGCGCGCCGCCCGCCTGAAGGCCCTGGCGCTGTACCTGGCCGAGCGCAAGGAACAGCTCTACGCCCTCTCCCACCACAGCGGCGCGACCCGTGCCGACAGCTGGATCGACATCGAAGGCGGCAACGCCACGCTGTTTTCCTACTCCGGCATCGGCACCCGCGAGTTGCCCTCGGGCAACCTGCTGCACGAAGGCCCGGCCATCCCGCTGGGCAAGCAAGGGCGCTTCGCCGGCAGCCATATCCTGGTGCCGCGGGCAGGCGTGGCGGTGCACATCAACGCCTTCAACTTCCCGATCTGGGGCATGCTGGAGAAGTTCGCACCGACTTTCCTCGCCGGCATGCCGTGCATCGTCAAGCCCGCGACCTCTACCAGCTACCTGACCGAAGCGGTGGTGCGCCTGATCGACGAATCAGGCCTGCTGCCGCCCGGCAGCCTGCAACTGGTGATCGGCAGCACCGGCGATCTGCTCGAGCGCCTGCAGGGCCAGGACCTGGTGACCTTCACCGGCTCCGCCGACACCGCTGCCAAGCTGCGCATGACACCGAACCTGGTGCGCAACTCGGTGCCCTTCACCGCTGAGGCCGACTCGCTGAACTGCGCCATCCTCGGGCCGGACGTAACCCCCAACGACGAGGAGTTCGACCTGTACGTCAAGGAAGTGGTACGCGAGATGACCACCAAGGCGGGCCAGAAATGCACCGCCATTCGCCGCGCCATCGTGCCGGCCAGGCACCTGGATGCCGTCGCCACCCGCCTGCGCGAGCGCCTGGCCAAGGTGGTGGTGGGCGATCCGTCGGTCGAAGGCGTGCGCATGGGCGCGCTGGCCTCCCATGACCAGCAGCGTGACGTCGGTGAGCGCGTGCGCAGCCTGCTGCAAAGCTGCGACCAGCTGTTCGGCGCCGACGACGGCTTCTCGCCGGTGGGCGAAGGTGTGGCCGAAGGTGCGTTCTTTGCCCCGACCCTGCTGCACGCACGCGACCCACACGCCGAAGGCGGCGCCCACGATATCGAGGCGTTCGGCCCGGTCAGCACCCTGATGGCCTACGACGACCTGGACGAAGCCCTGGTCCTGGCCGCGCGTGGCAAGGGCAGCCTGGTGGCGACCCTGGTGACCCGCGACCGCGCCATCGCCGCCAAGGCCATTCCCGCGGCCGCCGCCTGGCACGGCCGCCTGCTGGTGCTCGATCGCGAGGCGGCGCCGGAGTCCACCGGCCACGGCTCGCCGCTGCCACAGCTCAAGCACGGCGGGCCCGGGCGTGCCGGGGGCGGCGAAGAGCTCGGCGGGCTGCGGGCGGTCAAGCACTACCTGCAGCGTGCCGCGATCCAGGGCTCGCCAAGCATGCTGGCGGCGATCACTGGCGAGCACGTGCGCGGCGCCGAGGTGATCGAGACCGAGGTGCATCCGTTCCGTCGCTACTTCGATGAGCTGCGCATCGGCGAATCGCTGCTGACTCACCGACGTACCGTCACCGAGGCGGACCTGGTGAACTTCGGCTGCCTGTCGGGCGACCACTTCTACATGCATTTCGACGAAATCGCCGCCAAGCAGTCGCAGTTCGGCAAGCGTATCGCCCATGGCTACTTCGTGCTGTCAGCGGCGGCCGGGCTGTTCGTGTCGCCAGGTGAAGGGCCGGTACTGGCCAACTACGGGCTGGACACCCTGCGCTTCATCAACCCGGTGGGGATCGGTGACACGATCCAGGCGCGCCTGACCTGCAAGCGCAAGATCGACCAGGGCAAGACCAGCCCGTTGGGGCAGCCGCAAGGGGTGGTGGCCTGGGAGGTGGAGGTGACCAACCAGCTCGGTGAACTGGTGGCCAGTTACGACATCCTGACGCTGGTGCTCAAGCGCAGCTGATCATTGCCGGCCTGAACGTGTCGGCCCTGGCGCGGGCGTGCCCCGCGACAGGGCCGGTTGACTCCCCACCCCATAAATGCTCAGATGCGCCCCTTGTTTCAGGTGTCCCCTGCCGCCGAGCCGGGGATTAAACGGGAAGCCGGTGCCTCGCCCATGCGAGCAGTCCGGCGCTGCCCCCGCAACGGTAAGCGAGCGATGCATTCGATACACCACTGTGCCAACGGCATGGGAAGGTGAATGCCTCATGCCCCTCGCAAGCCCGGAGACCGGCCTGTCACAGCAGTTGGCAACTCCCGCGGTGGGCGGGCGCAGGCCGGTTCTCGCGGCAGCCGCACGCCCGCGACAGCTGCGCGCACCTCCACCGTACGGGTATCACTCACCCTGCGACGGTTGGTTCATCCATGTCATGCCCTACCCTGCATATCCAAGGCCTGCACTGGTCACCGCACAGCGGTGGGCAGCCGCTGCTGGAGGGCATCGACCTGCGGATCGGCGCCGGTGAATTCGTCGGCCTGATCGGCCCCAACGGCAGCGGCAAGACCAGCCTGCTGCGCTGCGCCTACCGTTTCAATCGCCCCATCGCCGGGCAGGTGCACCTCGATGGCGAGGATATCTGGCAGCGCAACCCACGCTGGGTCGCCCAGCGCATCGCGGTGATGCTGCAGGAGTTTCCCGAAGACTTCGGCTTGAGCGTGCGTGACGTCGTAGCCATGGGCCGTACCCCACACCTGGGCTGGTTCGACGGTGATGGCGACGCGAGTCTGATCGACGACACCCTGGCCAGGCTCGACCTGCTGCCGCGCGCCCTCGATGCCTTCATCTGCCTGTCGGGCGGAGAAAAACAGCGCGTGCTGCTGGCCCGGGCACTGGTCCAGCAACCTCGGCTGCTGATCCTCGACGAACCGACCAATCACCTCGACCCACGCTTCCAGCTGGCGCTACTTCAGCAATTGCGCAACACCGGCCTGAGCCTGCTGGCCAGCTTCCACGATCTGAACCTGGCCGCCGCCTTCTGCGATCGGCTGTACGTGATCGATGCCGGGCGCATCGTCGCCCACGGCACGCCAGGGCAGGTGCTCACCGAGCAGTGCCTGGCGGAGGTGTTCGGCGTGCAGGCCCTGGTCGACCGCCACCCGCTGGCCTCCCATCCACGCATTACCTGGATCAGCCCCGCATGAAATCGCTGCTCACCAGCCTGGCCCTGCTGGCCGCCCTGCCGCTGGCCGCCGAGGCCGACAACTATCCACTGACCGTGCGCAGTTGCGAACGCGACGTCACCTTCACCCATGCGCCGCAGCATGCCGTCAGCCACGATATCAATCTCACCGGCATGCTCCTCGCGCTCGGCCTGCGCGACCACATGGCCGGCTACAGCGGTATCAGCGGCTGGAAAACCCTTGACCCAAGCCTGCGCGAAGCACTGCAAGGGCTGCCAGAGCTGGCGCCGCGCTACGTGTCGGTAGAAAACCTGCTCGATGCCAACGCCGACTTCTTCCTCGCCGGCTGGAGCTACGGCATGCGAATCGGCGGGCCGGTCACCCCACAGACCCTCGCGCCCTTCGATATCCCGGTGTACGAACTGAGCGAGTCGTGTTCCTGGATCATGCCGCAACGCCAGGCCAGCCTCGACGATCTCTACCGCGACCTGGACAACCTTGGCCGCATCTTCGATGTGCGCGAGCGCGCTACCGCGCTGGTCAACCAGTTGCGCCAACGCGTCGAGCGCGTCGCAGCGCAGATGGCCGAGGTCAAGCAACGGCCGCGCGTATTCCTCTACGACAGTGGCGAAGACCGCCCCACCACCTCCGGGCGCCTGGGGATGCCCCAGGCGCTGATCAGCGCTGCGGGGGGCGATAACGTCATGAGCGATGTCGCCGCCAGCTGGACCCAGGTGAACTGGGAAAGCGTGGTGGAACGCGATCCGCAGGTGATCGTCATCGTCGACTATGGGCCCACCAGTTGGCAGCAAAAACGCGACTTCCTTCTACAGCACCCGGCACTGGGCAGTGTCGAGGCGATCCGCAAGCAGCGTTTCGTGGTGCTGTCGTACCTGGAGGTGACACCGTCGGTGGAGAACGCCCAGGCCATCGAGACCCTGGCCACGGCCTTGCATCCGCAGCAGTTCGCCGAGGCCCGCCGCTGATGCCGATTCGCAGCCCTGCGGGCTATCGCCTGCTGATCGTTTCGCTGCTGCTGGCCTTGCTGCTGTCGTGCCTGCTGTCACTGGGGTTCGGCTCGGCGCAGGTCGAACTGGGCAAGGTGGTTGGCATTGTTTTGCAGCAGGTGGGGCTGGGGCCAGGCGGCGACTGGAGCCGCGGCCAGGCGCAGATCATCTGGCAGATCCGCGCGCCGCGCGTGCTGCTGGGGGCGCTGGTCGGTGCAGGGTTGGCGCTGGTCGGCGGCGCCTTGCAGGCGGTGACCCGTAACCCCCTGGCCGACCCGCACCTGCTGGGGGTCAGTTCCGGGGCGGTATTCGGTGCAGTGCTGGTGGTGCTGTTCCTCGGCCCGTTCGCCGGAGCCTTCAGCCTGCCCCTGGCCGCGTTCATCGGCGCGTTGGGCAGCATGCTGCTGGTACTCGGCGTGGCCAGTCGTGGTGGGCGCCTGGAAAGCGATCGCCTGCTGCTGGCCGGGGTGGCGGTGTCGTTCGTGGTGATGGCCGCCGCCAACCTGCTGCTCTACACCGGCGACCCGCATGCTGCCGCCTCGGTGATGTTCTGGATGCTTGGCGGCCTGGGCCTGGCACAGTGGTCGCTGCTGTGGCTGCCGACCGTTTGCGTACTGGCGGGCTTCGTGCTGTTGATGAGCCTGGCACGGGCGCTGAACGCGCTGATGAGTGGCGAGCAGACCGCTGTCAGCCTGGGCTTCGACACCCGGCGCGTGCGGGCCAAGGTGTTCGTCGGCACAGCGTTGCTGACCGGTGTGCTGGTGTCGCTGTCGGGCGCCATCGGTTTCGTCGGCCTGATGCTGCCCCACGTCGCTCGCCGCCTGGTGGGTGCCGAACATCGCCGGCTGCTGCCGGCTTGTGCCTTGCTCGGGGCGCTGTTCATGATTTGGGTCGATGTCGGCGCACGCACGCTGATCGCCCCGCAGGATCTGCCGATCGGCATCGCCACGGCAGCCATCGGCGGGCTGTTCTTCATCCTCTTGCTGCGACGCAAGGCCTGAGATGAACGAGACCTGCGGACTGCTCGCCGGCCCTGACCTGGCAGAGGGCTCGTCTAGCCACGCCTTCAGCCAGGGCTAGCATGGCGCGCCAGTGCACCGTCGGACCGATACCGACGGTGCACAGGCAGCGCTTAGAAGCCGGCGCTGTAGAACAGGGCGTACGACTCGATGCCGTCGTTCGGCTGCTTGATGCCGGCGTTGGAGTAATGCGTGGCGCGAATACCGATCTTCTGCTGACCCGGCAGCTTCAGGCCGAAGCCGATGCGGTCTTCGAAGTTGACCGACGAGCCCAGCTTCTGATCACCGACGTCGGTCTTGGAGAAGGCGGCCAGGCCGATACCGGCCTCGATGAACGGGACATAGCCCGAATCGCCGAACTCATAGACGAATACCGGGCTGAACGACAGGGAGTGGGCGCCGCTGTAGTCGCCACCCTCCCAGTAGGTGTAGGCGCCATCCCAGTAACCGGTCAGGTGACCGGTGCTGCTCTGCAGCCACTTCTTGTCCCAGTCGAACGACAGGCCGATGCGATAGGTCATGTCGCCCTGGCTAGTGGCGCCCACGGCACCGGAGATTTGCGCGGCCTGGGCCAGGTTGGCACCGGCCAGAGCCAGTACTGCGGCGGCCAGCGAGGTGGCAAGACGGGTTTTCATCAATGACTACTCCAGAAGGTCTTCACGGGCAGGTGCCCTGGTGGGTCGTGCCTGCAGCAAGTGGAGGCTTGGCCTCTCGTTCTTCGCTTGCGCCCCAGGCCATCCCACCTGGGGTCACAAGTAGTAATACTTTTCTGATTATCGTCAGTAGCGATGAAAGATGAAAGTCATTTGCCACTATCGAATAGGAAAAAAGTTAGCAAGGTATCGGTTTTTTCGCCTTGACCCTCTCAGCCGGCCTGCTCCTCCAGCAGGCGGATGAACATGCTCAGGCTGCGTGACACCGTACCGCGACGCCACACCAGCCAGGTCTTGAGGTAACGAAAGTCCTCGGACAACGGCCAGGCGCTGACCGTACTGGCGCCGGGCATGCTGTCGAGCATGCTGCGCGGCATCAGTGCCAGGCCTGCACCAGCGCTGACACAGGCGAGCATGCCGTGGTACGACTCCATCTCGTGGATCTTGCCCGGGACGGCCTTGTCCTTGACGAACCAGCTCTCGAAATGATGCCGGTACGAGCAGTTGGCACGGAAGGCGTAGATGCTTTCGCCGTTGACATCCTGGGCGCGACTGACCGGGGCGTGGTTCAAGGGTGCGATGACCATCATCTCCTCCTCGAACACCGGCATGCCCTCAAGTGTCGGATGCAGCACCGGGCCGTCGACGAAGGCTGCCACCAGCCGCCCGGACAGCACCCCTTCGAGCATGGTCCCCGACGGGCCAGTGGAGAGATCCAGATCGACCTTCGGATAACGCTGGTTATAGGCCGCCAGCACCGTAGGAATGCGCACCGCTGCGGTGCTCTCCAGCGAGCCGAGGGCAAAGGTGCCTTGCGGGTCTTCGCCGGCCACGGTCGAGCGCGCCTCCTGCACCAGCTCCAGGATGCGCCGGGTGTACTCCAGGAAGTTCCAGCCCGCCGGAGACAGGCGCAGGCGGCTCTTTTCGCGGATGAACAGCTCCACCCCCAGGTCTTCTTCGAGCTGCTTGATACGGGTGGTCAGGTTCGACGGCACCCGATGGATGTGTTGGGCGGCAGCGCTGATGCTGCCGTGTTCGGCCACGGCCTTGAACATCTCCAGTTGCACCAGGTCCACAGTCTTTCTCCATTCGTGAATGTTTCGCTCATTATTATTCAGTTTTCATTAAAGGCGCACGCCACTAGTCTGGCCTTCAGTCGAATACGACACCGCCAAGACAACAAGAGGACCCGCCATGAGCGAGATCAGCAGCCTGACCCATGCCATTTCCGTCGACCCGTACAGCGGCGAACAGATTGGCGTCTACCCCTACGACACCGATGCCGCACTGGACGCAGCCCTGCAACGCGCCAAGGCCGGCTACGCCCAGTGGCGCCAGGTGTCGCTGGGTCAGCGCAGCGAATACCTGATCGCTCTGGCCAACGCACTGCAGGCCAACCACGAGGCCTTCGCGGTGATGATCACCCGCGAAATCGGCAAGCCGATCGCCCAGGCCCGTGGCGAAGTGACCAAGTGCATCGGCCTGTGCCAGTGGTACGCCGAACACGGCCCGGCCATGCTCGCCCCCGAGGCCACCCAGATCGAAAAAGCGCGTATCGAATACCGCCCACTCGGCCCTATCCTCGCGGTGATGCCGTGGAACTTCCCGATCTGGCAAGTGCTGCGTGGCGCCGTCCCTGCCCTGCTGGCCGGCAACACCTATGTGCTCAAGCACGCGCCGAACGTGATGGGCAGCGCCTACCTGCTGGCCGAGCTGTTCAAGCAGGCTGGCTTGCCGCAAGGCGTGTTCGAGGTGGTCAACGTCACTCCGGATGGCGTCACCCGCGCGATCAATGACCCGCGCATCGCCGCCATTACCCTCACCGGCAGCGTGCGTGCCGGCATGGCCATCGGCGCCCAAGCGGGCGCAGCGCTGAAGAAGTGCGTGCTCGAACTGGGCGGCTCCGATCCGTTCATCGTGCTGGCCGATGCCGACCTCGATGCCGCCGTCAAGGCTGCAGTGATCGGCCGCTACCAGAACACCGGCCAGGTCTGCGCCGCGGCCAAACGCTTCATCGTGGAAGACAGCATCGTCGAGGCCTTCACGCAGAAGTTCGTGGAAGCGACCCGCGCCCTGAAAATCGGCAACCCACTGCAGGACGACACTTACATCGGCCCGATGGCCCGATTCGACCTGCGCGACGAGCTCGATGGCCAGGTTCAGGCAACCCTCGCCGAAGGCGCCACGTTGCTGCTGGGCGGCAAGAAAGTCGAAGGCAGCGCCAACTTCTACGAGCCGACCGTGTTCGCCAACGTGACCCGCGACATGACTGCCTTCAAGCAGGAGCTGTTCGGCCCGGTGGCGGCGATCATCAGCGCCCGTGACGCCGAACACGCGATAGAACTGGCCAACGACAGCGAGTTCGGCCTGGCGGCGACGATCTATACCGCCGACCTGGCAAAGGCAGAGCGTATGACCTCGGCGCTGGACACCGGCGGTGTGTTCATCAACGGCTACTGCGCCTCCGACCCCCGCGTAGCGTTCGGCGGCGTCAAGAAGAGCGGTTTCGGGCGTGAGCTGTCGCACTTTGGTGTGCGCGAGTTCTGCAACGTGCAGACGGTGTGGCTGGATCGTAACTGAGGCGAGTGCGCGTCGCTCTTTTCGCGGGCAAGCCCGCTCCTTGTAGGAGCGGGCTTGCCCGCGAAAAGGGCAGCACCCACACAGCAGATTCCTGATCATCTGCCACAAAAATGCACCCCTCCCCTGCAGATTTACCAATTGTGTCAGGCAAATACGCATGGCAGGATCCGTTGATCCTCCAGCGTACTTCCAGACTTACCTTGGAAAATCAATAACAAAGCAGGGAGACCGCGATGACCGCGCACGCTCAACCAACGGCCACGGATCATGTTCTGGCCGACACCCGCAATCACATCGGCCACCTGACACTCAACCGTCCCTCCGGCCTCAACGCCCTGACCCTCGACATGGTGCGCAGCCTGCAGCATCACCTCGACGCCTGGGCGCAGGATCCGCAAGTCAAGGCCGTTGTACTGCGCGGCGAAGGCCCCAAGGGTTTCTGCGCCGGCGGCGACATCCGCTCGCTGCACGACAGCTTCAAGTCCGGCAGCGACCTGCATGAACGCTTCTTCGTCGAGGAATATGCCCTCGACCTGTGCATCCATCATTACCGCAAACCCATCCTGGTACTGATGGACGGCTTCACACTCGGTGGCGGCATGGGCCTGGCCCAGGGCGCGGACCTGCGCATCGTCACCGAACGCAGTCGTCTAGGGATGCCCGAAGTCGGTATCGGCTACTTCCCCGATGTCGGCGGCAGCTACTTCCTTTCGCGCATCCCTGGCGAGCTAGGGATCTACCTGGGTGTCAGCGGCGCGCAGATCCAGGCCGCCGATGCGCTGTACTGCGGGCTGGCGGACTGGTATGTGGACAGCGCAAAGCTGGCCGCGCTGGACGAAGGCCTGGACCATCTGAACTTCGGCGACCAGCCACTCAAGGATCTGCAAGGTCTGCTCGCCAAACTTGGCTCGCAGATATTGGAAGACGCGCCCCTGGCCAAACTGCGCCCGGCCATCGATCACTTCTTCGCCCTGCCCGACCTGACCAGCATCATCGAGCAACTGCGCGCCGTGAGCATCGGCGACAGCCGCCCCTGGGCGCTGGCCACCGCCGATCAGCTGGAAACCCGTTCACCACTGGCGATGGCGGTTACCCTGGAGATGTTGCGTCGCGGTCGCCGCCTGAGCCTGGAAGAATGCTTCGCCATGGAGCTGCACCTGGACCGCCAGTGGTTCGCCCATGGCGACATCATCGAGGGCGTGCGTGCGCTGATCGTCGACAAGGACAAGCAGCCCCGCTGGAACCCGCCCACACTCGCCGCGCTGTCGCGCCAGCGGGTCGATCAATTCTTCGAAGGCCTGTGAGCCCGGGAGTACACAGCATGCAAGACCTGGAACTGAGCGAAGAACAGATCATGATCCGCGACATGGCCCGGGACTTTGCCCGTGGCGAGATCGCGCCCCATGCCCAGGCCTGGGAGAAGGCTGGCTGGATCGACGATGACGTGGTCCGCGCCATGGGTGAGCTGGGCCTGCTGGGCATGGTCGTGCCCGACACCTTCGGCGGCAGCTACACCGACTACGTCGCCTATGCCCTGGCGGTAGAAGAAATCTCGGCTGGCGACGGCGCGACCGGTGCGATGATGAGCATCCACAACTCGGTCGGCTGCGGCCCGCTGCTGGCTTATGGCAGCGCTGAGCAACAGCAGCAATGGCTGCCGCGCCTGGCCAGTGGCGAAGTGATTGGCTGCTTCTGCCTGACCGAGCCGCAGGCCGGCTCCGAAGCCCATAACCTGCGCACACGCGCCGAGCTGGTGGACGGCCACTGGGTCATCAGCGGCGCCAAACAATTCGTCAGCAACGCCCGCCGTGCGGGGCTGGCCATCGTCTTTGCCGTCACCGATCCGGAGCTGGGCAAGAAGGGCCTGTCGGCGTTTCTGGTAGAGACCGACAACCCAGGCTTCAAGGTCGATCGCAGCGAACACAAGATGGGCATCCGCGCCTCTGACACCTGCGCAGTCACCCTCGACAATTGCCGCATCCCGGCCGCCAACCTGCTGGGTGAGCGCGGCAAGGGCCTGGCCATTGCCCTGTCCAACCTCGAAGGCGGACGCATCGGCATCGCCGCCCAGGCCCTGGGCATTGCCCGTGCCGCGTTCGAGGCCGCGCTGACCTATTCGCGCGAGCGTATCCAGTTCGGCAAACCGATCAACGAGCACCAGAGCATCGCCAACCTGCTGGCCGACATGCAGGTGCAGGTCAACGCCGCACGCCTGCTGATCCTCCACGCCGCGCGCCTGCGCACGGCCGGCAAGCCATGCCTGTCGGAAGCCTCGCAGGCCAAGCTGTTCGCCTCGGAAATGGCCGAACGGGTGTGCTCCATGGCCATCCAGGTGCATGGCGGCTATGGGTATCTAGAGGACTATCCGGTGGAAAAGTACTACCGCGATGCGCGCATCACACAGATCTACGAGGGCTCGAGCGAGATTCAGCGGATGCTGATCGCGCGCGAGCTCAAGCATTACCCGCTGTGATAGCGCGCACCCGGGGCCGCGCCGCTGCCCCGGATTATCATCGCGATAGCATTTATCCATTGAACACAGCGTTACAGGTGCAGTAAGCTCGACCCCATTCACTGGAGAGCAACATGTCGAAACATACCTGCAATCACGCCAACACCACCGGTCGCACCTCGCGCCCTGTGCTGGCCGTTGCCGGTCGTACCGTCGCCTGCTCCTATTTTGGGTATTGGTTTAGCCACTAGGCGCCGATACCCACACGGCGCCCACCTTCGAGGGGCCGCCGAACATGAGAATACTCAAACCCCCGGTCGGCTCCCCGACCGGGGGTTTTGCGTTTCCAGGCCCTGAAAAACATTCATTCGTTCCGAGGACAGATTCATGAACTACACCAGCTACCCCTACGCAGACACCTACGCCTGGCGATTTAGCCAATCCCGCTCGGGCCAGCCTGCCGCCTCCGTACGGTCCATCACTGGTGGCGACGCTGCACACAGTAATCATCCGAATACCTGTCGAACACCTCGATAGGGCCGACCGCGCGGGAAGCACCCGCCGTCCGCCCAGGGAAACAACGCCATGCAAGCTTCGAATCTCGCTCTGCCACTGACCCAACCTGCCGCTGCCAACGCCTCCGTCAGCCAGCGTCTGCCAAGCCCCCACCTGCTCAAGCAGCAGATGCCGCTTTCCAGCGAACTCGCCCAGCAAGTCCACGCCCATCGCCAGGCCGTGCGCGCCATTCTCGAAGGCCGCGACCCACGCCTGCTGGTGATCGTCGGCCCCTGTTCGATCCACGACCCACGCTCGGCCCTCGAATACGCCGACCGTCTGGCGGCCCTGAGCCGTGAAGTCGATGACAAGCTGCTGCTGGTGATGCGTGCCTACGTGGAAAAACCGCGCACCACCGTCGGCTGGAAAGGCCTGGCCTACGACCCGCACCTGGACGGCAGCGACGACATGCATGCCGGTATCGCCCTGTCCCGAGGCCTGATGCTGGGCATGCTCGAACGCGGCTTGCCGATCGCCACCGAACTGCTCCAGCCGATGGCCGCGGGCTATTTCGATGACCTGCTGAGCTGGGCGGCCATCGGCGCGCGTACGACTGAATCACAGATTCACCGTGAGATGGTCAGCGGCCTGGAGCTGCCGGTCGGCTTCAAGAACGGCACCGACGGTGGTGTCGCCATCGCCACCGACGCCATGCGCAGCGCCGCGGCGCCGCACCGCCACTTCGGCATGGATGCGCAAGGCTACCCGGCGATCATCGAGACCTTCGGCAATCCAGACACCCACCTGGTGCTGCGCGGCGGCCACAAGGGCCCGAACTACGATGCCGACAGCATCGCCCTGGCCCGCCAGGGGCTGGCCAAGGCCGGGCTTGCGGCGCGAATCATGGTCGATTGCAGCCACGCCAACAGCGGCAAGGATCCGGCGCGTCAGCCCGCGGTATTCGAAGATGTGCTGAACCAGCGCCTGGCCGGTGACACCTCGATCGTCGGCGTGATGCTCGAGGGGCACCTGTTCGACGGCTGCCAGGCGCTGGGCAAGGGCGCGTTGAAATACGGCGTGTCGATCACCGATGGTTGCCTGGGCTGGGATTCGACCGACGCCTTGCTGCGCCGGGCGGCAGATCAGTTGTAGGAGGCTAACGGCAAGCCTTGCGAGACATTTCGCCGCCAATTGCGCTAGGCTTGCCGTTTCACATCAAGGAGCAGTTCCCATGGCACGTGCCACCGCCCGCCACATCCTCGTCAGCAGCGAAGAGAAGTGCAACGAACTCAAGGCTCAGATCGAAGCCGGTGCCGACTTCGGCGAAATCGCCAAGGCCAACTCCACCTGCCCGTCCAGCCGCCAGGGCGGTGACCTGGGCTCCTTCGGCCCAGGCCAGATGGTCAAGGAATTCGACACCGTGGTGTTCAGCGCGCCAGTCAACACCGTGCAAGGCCCGGTCAAAACCCAGTTCGGCTACCACCTGCTGGAAGTGACCAGCCGCCAGGACTGATTCGGTCTTGTTCGCCCGCCCCTGCAGCGCCCTTGTAGGAGCGGGCTTGTCCCGCGCCAGGGCCAGTACCGTCACCTCCTGCGTCTCGCAGCTCCCGATCGCGGGGCAAGCCCGCTGCTGCCGGGGGCTGAGCCTTCTGTTGGTCGGATGCTTGCTGTCATGCCTGGCATTGACCACCCAGGCCGCGCCCTCCCACGCCCTCACCGTCTACGGTGAAGCGCCGCGCTACCCCGCCAACTTCTCGCACTTCGACTACGTCGACCCGCACGCCCCCAAGGGCGGCAGCTTGCGGCGCTCGGCCATCGAGATTGGCCAGTTCGACCATATCCTGCCGTATATCGACAAGGGCACCGGCGTCAGCGAGGTCGATGGCTGGCTGTATGCACCGCTGGCAGTCCGCTCGTTCGATGAGCCGTACACGGTCTATGGCTTGATCGCCCGCCGGATGGAGCGTGGTCCGGACGACGCCTGGTTGCGTTTCGAAATCGACCCGCGTGCCACTTTTGCCGACGGCACACCAGTGCGCGCCGAGGATGTGCGTTTCACCTTCGAGCTGCTGATGAGCCAGGGCAGCCTCAAATACCGCACGCAGTTCGCCGAGGTTGCCGGGGTCACCGTGGAAGGCCCGCGCAGCGTTCGCTTCGACTTCAAGCAACCCCATGGCCGCACCCTACCGCTGGACCTGGCAAGCCTGCCGGTACTGCCGGAACACGACTGGCAGGCACGCGACTTTGCCAATGGCGCCGGGTTCGAGAAACCGGTAGGCAGTGGCCCCTACCGCATCAGCCGGATCGACAACGGCCGCAGCATCACCTTCGAGCGCGACCCCAACTGGTGGGCCAGGGACCTGCCAGTCAACCGCGGGCGCTTCAACTTCCAGCGCTTGCGCGTCGAGTACTTCGGCGACACCGAGGTTGCCCGCCAGGTACTCAAGGGCGGCGGCTACGATTACAACCGTGAGTTCTCCGCCACCGCCTACACCCTGGGCTACAACGGCGCCCAGCTCGACGACGGCCGCCTGCAGCGCGCCCACCTGGGCCCTGCCAAGCCCCAGAACGCCCAGGGTTTCGTGTTCAACCTCGACAAGCCGGTGTTTCGCGACCGCCGTGTACGCCAGGCGCTGGCCATGCTCTGGGACTTCGAGTGGAGCAACCGGCAGATGATGCGCAACCTCTACATCCGCCAGCAAAGCCTGTACTCCAACACCCCGCTCGCAGCACGCGAGCTGCCCGACGCCGAGGAACTCAAACTGCTCGAACCGCTACGCGGCCAGATCCCCGACGAGGTCTTCAGCCAAGTGTTCACGGCACCGGTGACCGATGGTTCGGGCATCATCCGCAAACAGCAGTTGCAAGCGCTGGAACTACTCCAGGCCGCCGGCTGGCGCCCTGAAGGCGACCGCCTGGTAAACGCCGAAGGCACACCGCTGAGCTTCACCTTCCTCAACGGGCAATCGGGTCTTGAGCGCCTGCTCTTGCCCTGGAAGCGCAACCTGGCGCAAATCGGCATCGAGCTGAATATCCGCAATGTCGACTCGGCCCAATACATCACCCGGCTGATGGCCCGCGATTACGACATGGTCGTGACCGGCTACCCGGTGACGCTGTCACCCGGCTCGGAGCAATACAACTACTTTGGTTCCGCCGCCGCCAACGACCCTGGTTCGAACAACCTCATGGTGCTCAAGGACCCGGCGGTCGACCACCTGCTCGATGGCCTGGTACGCGCCTCGACCCAGGCCGACATGCTGCGCCATGCCCACGCCCTGGACCGGGTGCTGCAGTGGAACTACTACTGGATTCCAAACTATTACCCGCCCGGCAGCTCGACCGTCTGGTGGAACCGCTTCGGCCTGCCCAAGGTGCAGGCCGCTTACGACGAAGGCCTGGATACCTGGTGGGAAGTCAGCCCGACGGCACTGACCGACCAGCAGATGGCCGAACGCCTCAAGGCCAAGCCATGACAGCCTATATCCTGCGGCGCCTGCTGCTGATCATCCCGACCTTGCTGGCGATCCTGCTGGTCAACTTCGCCATCGTCCAGGCCGCCCCCGGCGGCCCGGTGGAACAGGCCGTGGCACGCCTGCAAGGCATCGGCGGCGGCGCCCCCGGCGCGCAGGTCGAAGTGGTGCAGGGCGAGTCCCGCGCCAGTCGTGGGCTCGACCCCAAGCTGATCGAGGAGATCAAGCGCCAGTACGGCTTCGACAAGAGCGCCCCGGAACGCCTGTGGCTGATGCTCGGCCAGTACGCCCGTCTCGATTTTGGCCAGAGCTTCTTCCGTGGCGCCAAGGTCACCGACCTGATTCTCGACAAGTTGCCCGTCACCCTGTCACTGGGCTTCTGGGCGACGCTGATCACCTACCTGGTCTCGATCCCGTTGGGCATCCGCAAGGCTGTGCGCCACGGCAGCCGCTTCGATGCCTGGAGCAGCGCGCTGATCGTGGTTGGCTACGCACTGCCCTCGTTCCTCTTCGCCCTGCTGCTGATCGTACTGTTCGCCGGCGGCACGTCGCTGAACTGGTTCCCGGTGCGCGGGCTGGTTTCGGAAGACTTCGACCAACTGAGCCTGCTGGGCAAGGTCGCCGATTACTTCTGGCACCTGGTGCTGCCGGTCGGGGCCTTGGTGATCGGTGGGTTCGCCACCCTCACCCTGCTGACCAAGAACGCCTTCCTCGACGAGATCTCGCGCCAGTATGTGGTCACCGCCCGGGCCAAGGGCTTGAGCCAACGCCGGGTGCTGTACGGCCATGTGCTGCGCAATGCCATGCTGCTGGTGGTGGCCGGGGTGCCGCAGGCGTTGATCACGGTGTTCTTCGCTGGTTCGCTGCTGATCGAAGTGATCTTCTCGCTCGACGGCCTCGGGCGCATGAGCTACGAGGCGGCCGTCTCGCGGGATTACCCGGTCGTGTTCGGCACCCTGTTCATCTTCACCCTGGCAGGCTTGCTGATTCGTCTGGTCGGCGACCTGTCGTACACCTTGCTCGACCCGCGCATCGACTTCGACACGAGGGCGCACTGATGCTCTCGCCTGTCGCCCGGCGCCGCCTGCAGCGTTTTCGCCATAACCGCCTGGGCTGGGTTTCGCTGTGGCTGTTCGCCGCCCTCCTGCTGCTGAGCCTGGGTGCAGAGCTGGTGGCCAACGACAAGCCGCTGCTGCTTTCGTACAAGGGCGAGCTGTACACCCCGGCACTCAAGCGCTACACCGAGCAGCAGTTCGGCGGTGAGCTGCCCTTCCAGCCCGACTACCGCAGCGCCTATGTACGCCAATTGATCGAAGGCCAGGGCGGCTGGATGCTGTTCGCCCCCATCCCCTTCAGTGCCGAGACGCCCAACTACGACCTGCAGGTGCCCACCCCCAGCCCGCCCAGCGCCAGCAATTGGCTGGGCACCGACGACCAGGGCCGCGACGTGCTCGCACGGGTGCTGTATGGCACCCGGATTTCCTTGCTGTTCGCCTTCGCCCTGACCCTGGTCAGCGTGCTGATCGGCGTCGCCGCCGGCGCGCTGCAGGGCTACCACGGCGGCTGGGTCGACCTGCTCGGCCAGCGCCTGCTGGAGGTTTGGTCGGGGTTGCCGGTGCTGTATCTGCTGATCATCCTGTCCGGCTTCGTCGAACCGAATTTCTGGTGGTTGCTGGGGATCATGGCGCTGTTCTCCTGGCTGACCCTGGTCGACGTGGTACGCGCCGAGTTCCTGCGCGGGCGCAACCTGGAGTACGTCAAGGCCGCCCGTGCACTGGGCCTGCCTGACACCCAGGTGATGCTGCGGCATATCCTGCCCAATGCCATGAACGCCACACTGACCTACATTCCGTTCATGCTGACCGGTGCCATCACCACCCTGACAGCGCTGGACTTCCTCGGCTTCGGCATGCCGGCCGGCACCGCGTCGCTGGGTGAGCTGGTGACCCAGGGCAAGCAGCACCTGCAAGCTCCCTGGCTGGGCTTCACCGCATTCTTCGCGCTGGCGGTGATCCTGTCGCTGCTGGTATTCATCGGCGATGCGCTGCGCGAGGCGTTCGACCCGCGGCGCTGATTCGGCCCTCGACTGAAAGACACACTGATCGTTTCAACGCTATCGGCATCGTGTAAGGAGCGGCATATGACTCTAGACGGCAAGACGGCACTCATCACCGGATCCACCAGCGGTATCGGCCTGGGCATCGCCCAGGTACTGGCCCGGGCGGGTGCCAACATCCTGCTCAACGGTTTCGGCGATCCACAACCGGCGCTCGCCGAGATCGCCCGCCACGGCGTGAAGGTCGCCCACCATCCGGCCGACCTGTCCGAGGTGACGCAGATCGAGGCCCTGTTCGCCCTGGCCGAGCGCGAGTTCGGCGGCGTCGACATCCTCGTCAACAACGCCGGCATCCAGCACGTCGCGCCGGTGGAAGCCTTCCCGGTGCAGAGCTGGGACAAGATCATCGCCTTGAACCTCTCGGCCGTGTTCCACGGCACCCGCTTGGCCCTGCCGGGCATGCGCGAACGCGGCTGGGGGCGCATCATCAACATTGCCTCGGTGCACGGCCTGGTGGGTTCCACCGGCAAGGCCGCCTACGTGGCGGCAAAACACGGAGTGATCGGCTTGACCAAGGTGGTGGCGCTGGAAACCGCGACCAGCAACGTGACCTGCAATGCCATCTGCCCCGGCTGGGTGCTGACCCCGCTGGTGCAGAAGCAGATCGACGACCGCGCAGCGGCAGGCGGCGACCCTCGGCAGGCCCAGCATGACCTGCTGGCCGAAAAACAGCCCTCGCTGGCCTTCGTCACCCCCGAGCACCTGGGCGAGCTGGCGCTGTTCCTGTGCAGCGAGGCCGGCAGCCAGGTGCGTGGCGCCGCCTGGAACGTGGATGGCGGCTGGTTGGCGCAGTAAGGTCTAGAGTTCAATCAGGGACCGTCTTGAATGTACCTTCAAGACGGCGCCTGGCAGGCCGTGTCGATGCCCCACCGACCGAGGAGGTTCGCATGAGCGACGTACTGTGGCGCCCCAGCCCCGCGAAGATCCAGGCCAGCCGAATGGACCACTTCCGCCGCCAGGTGAACCAGGACCTTGGGCTGCAGCTCGCCAACTATGCAGACCTGCACCGCTGGAGCATCGAGCAGCGCGAATCGTTCTGGCAGAACCTCTGCGCGTTCTTCGAAGTGCGCTGGCACAGTCTGCCCTCGCAGGTGCTCAGCGAAGGCGCGCAGATGCCGGACGCGCGTTGGTTCGCAGGTGGCACACTCAATTATGCAGAACACCTGTTGCGCCGGCGCGACACGCATCCGGCGCTGATCGCCGTGCGTGAGGACGGCACACGCGAGGTACTCAGCCACCGTCAACTGGCCGCCGAGGTCGCCGGCCTGCAACGCGCCTTCAAGGCCCTCGGCATCCAGCCAGGCGATCGTATCGCCGCGATCATGCCCAACACCTGGCAAACGCTGGTGGCCATGCTTGCCAGCGCTAGCCTGGGGGCGGTCTGGTCCAACGCCTCCCCCGAGTTCGGGCTGCACGGCATCATCGATCGTTTTGGCCAGATCGCGCCCAAACTGCTGATCGCCTGTGCCGGTTATCACTATGCCGGCAAGGTCATCGACCAGGTGGAGAAGATCAACCAGGTCTGCACCCAGTTGCCGGCGCTGGAGCACCTGCTGGTCGTGCCCTACACCCGCGAGCAGACGCGCACCGATGAGTTCGTCGGCCTCGAGGTCAGCCTCTGGCAGGACGTCTATCAGGCCGGCGGCGAACCTGAGTTCACCGCCCTGCCTTTCGACCACCCGCTGTACATCCTCTACTCCAGCGGCACCACCGGCGTGCCCAAGTGCATCGTCCACGGTGCCGGAGGCGTTCTGCTGCAGCATCTGAAAGAACATGGCCTGCACAACGATCTGAAGGCCGATGACGTGATGTTCTACTACACCACCTGTGGCTGGATGATGTGGAACTGGTTGGCCAGCGGCCTGGCGGTCGGTGCCACCCTGGTGCTGTACGACGGCTCGCCGCTGCACCCGGGCCCCGAACGCCTGCTCGACCTGATCGACGCCGAAGGCATCCAGGTATTCGGCACCAGCGCCAAGTACCTGGCCACCCTGGAACAGCAAGGCCTGGTGCCGATGCGCAGCCATCGTCTCGACAGCCTGCGCCTGTTGCTTTCCACTGGTTCGCCGCTGTCGCCGCACAGCTACGATTACGTCTATCGTCAGATCAAGCGTGAAGTGTGCCTGGTGTCGATGTCCGGCGGTACCGACATCGTTTCATGCTTCGTGCTGGGTAACCCGACCTTGCCAATACGGCGCGGGGAAATGCAATGCCGGGGCCTGGGCATGGCCGTGCAGGTGTGGAACGAACGACGCGAGGCGGTGGTGGGTGAGAAAGGTGAGCTGGTCTGCACCCGTCATTTCCCGTCGATGCCGTTGGGGTTCTGGGGCGACAACGACGGCAGCCGCTATCACGAGGCTTACTTCAGCCTGTTTCCTGGCGTATGGGCGCAGGGTGACTACGCCGAAGAGACCGCCAGCGGCGGCCTGGTGATCCACGGGCGCTCCGACGCAGTGCTCAACCCCGGCGGCGTGCGCATCGGTACGGCAGAGATCTATCGCCAGGTGGAGAAGGTCGAGGAGGTGGTCGAGAGCATCGCCATCGGCCAGGACTGGCAAGGCGACGTGCGTGTGGTGCTGTTCGTGCGTCTGCGCGAGGGGCTGCAACTGGACGACGACCTGTGCCAGCGTATCCGCCAGGTGATACGCCAATACACCACGCCGCGCCATGTGCCAGCGGTGATTGCTCAGGTGCCAGACATCCCACGCACCGTCAGCGGCAAACTGGTGGAGCTGGCGGTGCGCAACGTGGTGCACGGGCTGGCGGTGAAGAACACCGATGCCCTGGCCAACCCCGAGGCGCTGGCGCATTTCCGTGACCGCGCCGAGCTGCGCGATCAGGCATAATGGCGCCCTTTTTTGCCCGAAGCACAGGTGTCACATGAAAGCACAAGCGCGCCATATCCTGGTCAAGACCGCCGATGAGGCCGAACAACTCAAGCAACGCCTGGCCAAGGGCGAGGCGTTCGACGTGCTGGCGAAGAAGTTCTCGACCTGCCCGTCAGGCAAGCGCGGTGGTGACCTGGGCGAGGTGCGTCCTGGCCAGTTGGTCGGGGCCATCGACCAGGTGATCTTCAAGAAGGCCCTGCGCGTGGTGCATGGGCCGATCAAGACCAAGTTCGGTTATCACCTGGTGCAGGTGTTCTACCGCGACTGAGCGTTACATCGCTGCGCGCAACATCTCCACCACCTGGGCATGAAGCGCTGGGTCGCCGCAGGCCACGATGCAGCCACCGTTCTGCGCCGAGCTGCCATCCCACGCGGTGATCACACCGCCCGCCCCTTCGATGATCGGCATCAGTGCCTGCACGTCATAGGGCTGCAGGCTCGCCTCGACGATCACATCGACAAACCCCGACGCCAGCATGCAATAGGCATAGCAGTCGCCGCCATAACGCATCAGCCGCGCCTGCCCGGCCACGTGTTCGAATGCCGCCTTGCGCGCCGGGGTATCGAACATGTCCGGTGTCGTGCACATCAGCGTGGCCGCCTCGAGCGACCCACAGGTGCGGGTCTTCAGCGGCGCACCGCTACGCCAGGCGCCCTCGGGCGTACCGACGAAACGCTCGCCGGTAAAGGGTTGGTTCATCACCCCCACCACTGGCTGCTGGCCATCGTTCAGCGCAATCAGCGTGCCCCACAGCGGCAGGCCGGTGATGAAGGCCCGGGTGCCATCGATCGGGTCCAGCACCCAGGTCAACGGGCTGCTGCCTTTCGCCACGCCCTGCTCCTCGCCCAGGATGCCATGCGTCGGATATCGCGCCTGGATCAACGCACGCATGGCGTCTTCGGCGGCTTTGTCCGCCACGGTCACCGGATCGTACAGGCGCCCGCCCTTGTCCTCGACCTCCAGGCTCGCGCGAAAATACGGCTGGATCGCCAGCGCAGCGGCGTCGGCCAGTTGCTCGGCAAAAGCACGAAACTCTGCGATCTGCTCAGCGTTCAGGGACATGGGACCGGCCTCGTAGAAAAAAGGCGGCCATGATACCCCAGCACGGCGTCGCAGGCGCACAGGCACCTCACTTTCGGGCATGGGGTTATGACCATTTCATCAAGCGGTAGCTGAATCGTTGTACTAGGATAGCAAGCAGTCGCGCCCAAATACTGGCTAAAAGCCATATCGTGACTTTCGGATGACCGCTACTCATGGACGATACGATGAATTCGCACCTGCTCTTTCCGCAGATCGGCAAAGTCATTGCCAGCACCGGCAGCCGCCAATTCCCGCGCCTGCTGCACGACCTGATCCAGACCCACCTGAGCATCGATGCCACGCATATCCGCCAGGTGCGCCTGGCCTCACCCGGTTTGCACGACAGCACCACCCTGCTCAGTGAAACCGTGTTCAGCGCCAGAGAACCCGCCTGCGACGAGCTTCTGGACCCGGCCCGTCTGCATCTGGTGCGCCGCACTGCCGACTATCACTACGAACTGCACATCCTGCGCGCTGATCGCGCAAGTTTCTCGCCGCGCGAGCGCGACTGCCTGCAGGACATCTCGCCGCTGTTGCTGCCCATGCTGCAAAAGCACCTGGATGCCTTGCAGCCCAGCATCAGCGAACGCCCGACAGGCGACAGCCTGCAGGAGCGTTTCCGCGAGCGCCTGAGCCAGACCGGCCTTGCCCTGTCAGAACGGGAAATGCAGGTCTGCCTGGGCCTGCTGGCCGGTCATACCGCACCGCAACAGGCCGAACTGCTGCAGTTGAAGGTCAATACGGTGGAAAGCTACCTGCGTCGCGCGGCGATCAAGTTGGGGATCAGCGGGCGGCATTCGTTGATGCGCTGGATGTATGGCGCCCATTCCTCGATACACCCCTGAGCGCCCCGCTACCGGGGCATTCAACCCCCGCAGTCGATGTGGCGCAGTGCCACCTATCATTTTTGCCAGTTGGAGCAGCACATCGACTGCGCTAGTTTCGACGCCATCCTGACACGATGGAGCTCACCACCATGTCCGTGCAATCTTCCGGCACGCCTGACCATGCCTACGGCACGCAAGGAGTGGCCAATATTCCGGCCGAACCTCCCTATAACCCGGACGTGGCCTCTCTCCAAGTCGGGCCATCAACCCTCGACGCCAAAGGGCGGCTGGTGGTATTCGGCCGTAACCCCGCAGACTCCAGCCCAGGATTGCTCACCCGGCTCAACGCCGATGGCCAGTGGGACGAAAGCACCGGCCATGTGGTCGTAGACGCTGCGAATCTGCCCGATGAGGCACTGGACTTCAAAGGGCTTGTCGGCGCCACGATCGATGGCCAGCAGACCTACTTCGCCGTTGGCGTGCCCACCTATTTCGATGCCGACTTCGAACGGTATCTGAACTTCGTCGGTATCAGCCGTTTTGATGAAAGCTTCCAACCGGTAACGTCCTTTGGCGATAACGGTCATGCTTTACCAGACCCGGGCGAAGGTTGGCAGAAGGGTGACGTAGGCGACACCAAGAAGCATCAAGTGAAGCACTCGACGAAAGCGCTTCTGTCGTCCGAGGAGCGCCCTCTGGTATTAGCGAACGGCTTGTTGCGAGCCATCTTCCCCTACACCCTCGGCGACGGGAACGACGAGCACACTCAAAGCTGGTTGGCGGTCTTCAACCCCCTGACTGGCAAGCTGGCACCTGAGCTCGGCGAGGCGCGTGATCTCGGCATGTTGCCACTGACCGACAAGGCTGGTTTTTCGTTGCGGGTCTTGCGTGCGCACTTCTTCGCCGACGGTAGTTTCCTGGTGCTGGCAGAAAACGCCAGCCAGCGAGTCATCGTGAGGCGTTATGACCGGCACGCCATCGCCGATGAACGCTTCAATGATGACCAGGGCCAGCGGGACCTGTTCGCCGTTCAAGCAAGCATGCGCCTCGGCATGTTCGCAAGGAACGGCCGGATCGCTGTTTCCCGGGGCGTGGAATTCCAGCTCCAACAGGCCACGACAGTGTTCGTGCTGACCGAGTCCGGGACGAACGACACGACCTTCAATAGCGGCCAGCCCCTGATGCTCGGCAGCGATGGCCATGGCCTGGCCCTGGGCGAGCTTCACATTGATGATCAGGATCGCATTGTGCTTGGTGGCGCCCTGCTGACCGCCATCAACGTCGGCCGTTTGCATGTGTATCGCCTGACACGGTCGGGAGAGTTCGACAGCGCCTTCGGCAACCAGGGCCTCTTTGACGGCGGCCCTGACTTCAGGACGGCGAACAAGGTGTTTGCCAGTGAGCACGGCATACACATCCTGACGCTGTTCCCTACCAGCGGCGCGTACTTCCTGGAAAGGGTACTCAAGCTGCACGGCTGACCGGCTTCTGCAGCAACCTGCGTACCGCAGATTCTTACCAGTACGGTAAATAGTTCCTACCGCTTACCACCCCAGGAGAGTAAGTCTCATGAAAAAGACAGAAGATATTGGTAACGCAGGGCAACTGGACCCGGATTTCGGAGATGGGGGCGTCCTAGATCTGAAGATATTCAGTGATCGGCGTGAATTCGAAATCCTCGACTCCGCAGACCTGCAAGATGGCCGGAGCGTGCATGTTGTCCGGGCTTACGACGATGAAGAGTACTACCTGGTCACCTTCGACAAACACGGCGCACTGATCCATCGGGAACAGGTCATCCTGCCCTATGAAACTTTGCCGGACCGAGCCCTTTCTTTCCGCATCAAATACAGCCAGCTCGATCGTGTAGCCTGTTACTTGCCGAATGTATTCTGGCCATCCGAAGATGAAGCCGACCCCATCATATACACTTCGGCCGTTGGTTGTTTCCTACCAAATCTGAAACCGCAGCCAGAGTTCGGTGAAAATGGCATTGCGACAATTACACCCGCAGACTTGGGCGAGAAAAGCGCCAATCTCAACACGACGCCCAAGTTTGAAGCGCTCGACGCCGACCATGCCGAGGCGTCAGTAAAACGACTCTACCAAGTGACCAGTGGAGAGGCCCAGCTCATTAACGGCGCTATGTGGTCAGTATCCAGCAGCTATCACGAATTTAGAGAACCGCCGTTCGAAAGTTGGATTTCAAAATTTGACGAAGTCACCGGAAAGTTGCTCTCGGCTCACCGACTAGAGCCCCTTGGAAGCACGACATGGGAGCCGGCAGATGTCCATTTCCTCAAGGACGGTGGGTTTATTATGTTGGCCTACAGAGAACAACAAGGCTACCTGACGAAGTTCACTGACACGGGGATGCTTGACACGGCATTTAACAAATCGGGCTACGTTGAAATACCGGGTCTTAATTATCAAAACAGCTGCATGCACGTGCATCGAGGTCGAATCCTGATTGCCTCTACGGAGCGGGTAGAGAACGCTGAGTCACTGTTGACGTTGGATGCGTATCTCTTGACAGGACAACGTGACAGTACATTCCAGCGTAAAAGCGAGGTGGTAAAAGACTCGGTGATTATTTCCTCGCCACATATCGCCGTCGATGCGAAGAGCCGTATCCTCGTCGGCTTCACCAGTAGCATGATTTTCGGTACGTCCCCTGCGCCCTTTGCAGCCATGATCTATCGATTCGATTGGGCTGGCAACGCGGACCTGTCGTTTGGCGACGCCGGCAGGTTCGTGCATCATAATGCGGTGCAATTCAGACATATGTTTTTGAACGGCAGTGAAATCCGTGGCGTAGCCAGATGGTTTGATAGCCAGAAGCCTTTTATGTTCAAAGTTCTCGGTTAGGTCCTGCATTGATCGTGTCGCTGACGCCCCCTCGCGTCAGCGACTGCCGTTCAGTTCAATCACGCGCCAAGGCTTCGATCGGGTCCAGTCGCGCGGCGTTTCGTGCGGGCACGAAGCCGAACACGATGCCGATCAACGTCGAACAGGCGAACGCGGTGGCAATCGAGGCCGGCGAGAACACCATCTCCCACTGTTTGACGAACAGTGTGAACAGATAGCCGATCCCGTACGACAACGCGATCCCCACCAGCCCGCCGAACAGGCAGACCATCACCGCCTCCACCAGGAACTGCTGGCGAATGTCCGACTGCCGGGCACCGACGGCCATGCGGATGCCGATCTCACGGGTACGTTCGGTGACCGACACCAGCATGATGTTCATCACCCCGATACCCCCCACCACCAATGAAATCACCGCAATCAACGACAGCAGCAGGGTCAGCGAACGACTGGTCTTCTGCACCGTCTGCATGATGCTGTCGAGGTTGTTGGTGAAGAAGTCCTTGGTGCCATGGCGCTGCAGCATCAAGGTGTTGACCTCCTCCTCCACCCGCTTGCTTGGCATGCCGTCCTTGATCCGCACGCTGATGCTGTCCAGGTGGCGCTGCCCCAGCAGGCGCCCGGCAGCGGTTTCGTAGGGCACCCAGACGTTCAGCGCGTTGCTGGCAGCGAACAGGTTCTTGTTCTCGGTGGTCACGCCGATCACCGTGCACGGCAGATTGCCGATCAGGATCACCTGCCCGAGCGGGTCTACCCCCTCGCCGAACAGCCGCAAGCGCGTGTTGTGGTCGATCACCACCACTTGCGCCTGGCGCCGGGCATCGCTTTCGCTGAAGGCGATGCCGGCGGCCAGGTTGATGTTGCGTACCTGGAAGTAGCGTTCGCTGACGCCATTGAGCTGTACGTCCAGGTCCAGGTTGCGGTAGCGCACCAGCATGCTGCGGCCGATTACCGGCGTTGCACTGTCGACGTAATACAGTTGGTTGAGCGCAGTGACGTCGGCCAGCACCAGGGTTTCGATGGCCTTGGCCCTGCTGTCACCGAAGTTGCTGCCCGAATAGATGTCGATGGTGTTGCTGCCGATCGCCTGAATATCCTTGAGCACATAGCCTTTTGCGCCCTCGCCGATTGCCGAGATCGACACCACCGAGGTGATGCCGATGACGATGCCGAGCATGGTCAGCAACGTGCGCATTCGGTGCGAGATCAACGCGATCCAGGCCATGTTGAACGCTTCACGGAACAACCCCAGGCTGGCCACCAGTCGCCGCGGCGGACGGGCCTTGCGTTGCGGCTCGGGGATGGCCGCATCGGGCGCAGTCTGCCGCGTGTTGCGCTGATCACTGACGATTTGCCCGTCGCTGACTTCGATGATGCGCTCGGCATGGGCTGCGACCTTGGGATCGTGGGTCACCAGGATCACGGTGTGCCCGGCGGCGTGCAGCTCCAGCAGGATGGCCATCACTTCCTTGCCGCTGGCCGTGTCGAGGGCGCCGGTAGGCTCGTCCGCAAGGATCACCTCGCCGCCGTTCATCAAGGCCCGGCAGATACTCACCCGCTGTTGCTGGCCGCCCGACAGTTGGCTGGGGCGATGCGTCAGGTGCCCGGCCAGGCCAAGGCGCCTAAGCAGTTCCTGGGCCCGCTCGTGGCGCTGGGCCTGGGGCGTGCCCGCATACACCGCCGGGATCTCGACATTGCGCAGGGCGTCCAGGTGCGGCAGCAGGTGATAGCGCTGGAAGATGAAGCCGAAATGGTCGCGGCGCAGCGCTGCCAGCGCCTCATCGTCCATGTCGCGGGTTTCCTGGCCGCCCACCTGATAGGAACCGGCGCTGGCGTGGTCCAGGCAGCCAAGGATGTTCATCAGCGTCGATTTGCCCGAGCCCGACGCGCCAATGATCGCCACCAACTCGCCCGCGTCGATTTCCAGATCGATATGGCGCAGGGCGAGAAACTCGCGGTCTCCCGCCATGAAACTGCGGCTCACGCCCTCCAGGCGCAGCAGCGGCTGGCCGGCTTCGACGGCGGTGGTGCGCTGCGAGGCCAGTTCGACGTTCATGTTCATGCTCATGCCCCCGCCGCATCGCCGATGGGCTCACCGATCACTACCCGGTCGCCCTCGTCCAGCCCCTGCCTGATCTCGACCCTGACATTGTTGTTGATCCCGGCCTGCACCTGGCGCACCTGGGCAAAGCCCTTGGCGTCGACTACCCGCACCGGGAAGCTGCCGTCGCCACTGCGCGGCCCGAGCGCCGCCACCGGCACACTGAGCACCGCCTCGGCGGTGGCCAGCACGATGCGTACCTGAGCGGTCATGGAAATGCGCAGGCGGTGGTCTGGGTTGGGCACCTCGAACAAGGCGTTGTAGAACACCGCGGTGTTCTGCTTTGGCGCAGCGGCGCCGCTCTTGTCGGTGCTCTCCAGGTAGTTCTGCGGCGCAGGCTCCGTGCCGCGCAAGGTCGCGTAGTAGCGTTTGTCTTCGCCCAGGATGGTGAAGTACACCTGCTGGCCGGGGCTGATATGGATCACGTCGGCTTCGGAGACCTGCGCCTTGACCGTCATGGTATCCAGGTCGGCAAGCTTGAGGATCACCGGCGCCAGTTGCTGGGCGATCACGGTTTGCCCTTCCTGGGTGACGATACCCACCACATCGCCGTCGATGGGTGCACTGATGCGGGTGTAGTCGAGGTTGACCTTGGCCGTGTCGATCTGCACCTGGGCACTCTTGATCTGCGCGTCCAGCGAATGCAGGGTCGCCTGCTGCACCTGGTATTCGGACTCGGCGTTTTCGAAGTCCTGGCGCGAGATCGACTCGTCGTCCTGCAACGCACTGTAGCGCTCGTAGACCCGGCGGGTCTGGTTGACACGGGCCAGTGTCGAGCGCCGCTCGGCCTGCAGCTTTTCTTCATCGACCTGGGCCTGGCGCAGCGTGTTGCGCAGCACCAGCGGATCGATCTCGGCGAGCCACTGGCCCTTGGTCACCTTGTCGCCCAGCTTGACCTTCAGCGAGCGCAACTGGCCGGAAACCTGGGCACCGACATCGACCTGGCGGATACCCTCGAGCACGCCGGTGGCCAGCACCGCGTTCTCGATGTCACCACGCTCGACCGTGGCAGTGATGTAGCGTGGCGGCGTGGCCGGGGCCTGTACCGCGTACAACGTGATCCCGGCCACCAGTGCCAGGGCACAGCCCAGGCTTATCTTGCGAAATCTGCTCTTGTCCATAAATGCTCGTTCATCCGTTCCAAAGGCCTGCGTGCCACACCGCCCCTTGTGGGGGCGGGCTGGCCTCGCAATCACCGGGCAAGCCGATGCCAGATACTACGGTGCTGCAATCGCGGGCCCAGCCCGCACCCACAGGGTTCGCGCCAAATCAATGAGTGACCCGCTGCAGCGCCTGCCCGTCGTGCCACCAGGCCGCAAGGCTGAACACATCCGGGGCCTTGAGGATGCTGAAGTGGTTGCCAGGCCCATGCCACACCGCCAGTTGCGGCAGCAGGCGCTGCCAACCGGCAAGCATCGCCGCCTGTTCGCGCTGGTTGCCAGCCGCATCCAGGGTCGCGTCGGCCACCAGTACCAGGCTGGCCGGGCCGCTGTAGCCGGCCTGCGCCGGGTACGGCGTACGCAGCGCGCTGGAGAAGGTGCGGGTGATTCCGTGCAACGCCCTGACAGACGAACGCGCCGGCATCAGCCCGCCGCGAACCATGGCCTGGTGCAAGCGCTCCAGCTGCTGCTCATCGTCCAGTGCGGCAAAGGCCTGGCGGTCGATTTCCAGCGAGCGCCCACTGGCCAGCTGCAACGATTCGATCAGCCGGTCCAACGCTGCTCCTGCGGTGTAGGGCCGACCGCAGACGCTGTTGCCACCGGGTGACTCGCTGTCGATCAAGGTCAGTGAGCGCACCTCCCGCCCCTGTGCCTGCAAACGCACCGCCATGGCATGCGCCACCCAGCCGCCAAAGGAATGCCCGACCAGGTTCAACGGCCCCTGCGGGTACAGCGCTTCGATGGCCTGGACATGGCAAGCCGCCGCGGCGTCGATGCTGCTGTGTGGTGTGGCGGTGCCATCCAGGCCACGCGCTTGCAGGCCGTACACCGGCCAGTCGGTGCCCAGGGCCTCGGCCAGGCCGATGAAGCTGGTCACGCTATCGCCGGCACCCGGCACGCAGAACAGCGGCGCATGGCCGCCCTGCCCGCTCTGAATCGCCACCAGCGGCTGATACGCCGCCGGCGGTTTCTCACCGATACCCGCGCGGGCCGCCTGCAGCGCCGTGCCGAGCGCACGGCCCAGCACCTGTACGTGCGGCGCCTGCATCATGCTCAGGTGATCGCCCGGCACCTCGATGCACCGGACCTGACCGGCCGGCACCGTGCGCTCCCAGCCAAGCAATGGCTGATCACCGTGACGCTGCACGCCTTGTTCGGCGCGCAGCAAGTGGATGGCGATGCCCAGCGGTTCGGGACGGTAATGGGCCATGGCATGGCCGTGGGCAATTTCGCGTTCGAAGAACAGCTTCAGCTCGTCGTCGCTTGCAGCGGCAAGTTCCGCATACAGCAAGCCCTGTTCACGGCAGGCGGCGAGCAAGGTGGTGAAGTCGGCCTGGCCATCGTCCAAGGAATTGACCCTGGCCAGCTGCTGCGCGCCTGCCGTGCCGAGCCCCTGCCAGTGTCCGGCGCAATGCAGCAGCAGTTGCTGTTGCAACAGGCGCGCGCCTTGCCAGCGTGCCTTGCCCTGGTCGACCAGGCGTGGCTGCCAGGTGTCGATCAAGCCCAGGAACTCGACCTGCTCGTCCGCCCCCAGCAGTTGCGCGGCGATTTCATAGGCCAGCAAGCCGCCGAACGACCAGCCGGCAAGCCGGTAAGGGCCGTGAGGCTGAACCCGGCGGATGCGCTCCAGTTGCGCGCGGGCCAGGGCCTCCAGGGTGTCCGGCTGCGCCTCGCCCAAGGCCAGGCCCGGCACCCCATAGATCGGGAAGTCACCCTCCAGTTGCTGGCCCAGTACCGGGAAGTAGAAGTCCATGCCGCTGAATTCGTGGGTCAGGAACAGTGCCGGTGCGTCGCCCTCGGCGCGCACGCACACCAGGTCCGTTTGCTGTGTCGCCGCCTGCAGATGCTCGGCCAATGCCGCCACGCTGGCATGCTGGAACAGCTCGGCGAGCGAGACCTGCAGCCCCTGTCCGCGCAACAGGCCCACCAGGCGGATGGCCAATAGCGAATGACCGCCCAGGGCGAAGAAGCTGTCATGCCGCCCCACCTGCCCGATCTCCAGCACCTGCGCCCAGAGCGCCGCGAGCTGTTGTTCCAGCGCAGTGGCTGGTGCCTCGTAACGGCTCTCGGCAAGGTCCTGCATCGCCGGACGCGGCAGCGCCTTGCGGTCGATCTTGCCATTGTTGGTCAACGGCAGCGCATCGAGCACGATGCAGGCCGACGGCACCATGTACGGCGGCAGGCGTCCCTGCAGCCAACCCCGCACAGCGGCGGCATCGAGGGTCGGGTCTGTGCGGGTGAACCAGGCCACCAGGTGAGCCGGCCCCTGCGTCAGGGTCAGCGCCATGACCACGACTTCGCCAATGCCTGGACACAGCGCCAGGTGCTGCTCGACTTCGCCCAGCTCGATACGGAAACCGCGGATCTTCACCTGGTCGTCGTTGCGCCCCAGGCACTCCAACTGGCCGTCGTCGCGCCAGCGGCCCAGATCGCCGGTACGGTACAGGCGTGCGCCAGGCTGCGGGCTGAACGGGTCGTCGATAAAGCGCTCGGCGGTGAGTTCCGGGCGATTGAGGTAGCCCAGCGCCACGCCGTCGCCACCGATGTACAACTCACCTACCGCCCCCAGCGGCAGCGGGCGCAGGTGCGCGTCCAGCACATGCACCTGGGTACTGCCGACCGGTCCCCCGATCGGCACCAGCTCGGCGTCGGCCGGCACATGGCGAACCTGCCCGGCGGTGGCATAGGTGGTGGTTTCGGTCGGCCCATAGCAGTGCACCAGGCGCAAGTCCGGTGCCTGCGCCAGCAAGCTGCGGAACGCCGCCGGATCGGCTCGCTCGCCACCGCATAGCAGCACGCGCAACCCTGCCAGCACGTCAGGGATCATCTGCACGTACTGGTTGAACAACGCCGTGGTGACGAACAGCACTGTCGCGCCCCCCTCACGCAGGGCCACGCCCAGACGCACAGGGTCGAGCAAGGTGTCATGGTCGATCACCAACACCTGGCCGCCATTGAGCAGCGCACCCCAGACATCCATGGTGCTGGCGTCGAACGCGGGGTTGGAGGCGAAAGCGATACGGTCCTGGGCGCTGAAGTCGGCGTAGCCATCGTTGAGCACCAGGCGAGCGATGCCACGATGGGGCACGCGCACGCCCTTGGGCGTGCCGGTGGAGCCGGAGGTGTACATGACGTAGGCGACCGTATCCCCACCCTGGGCCAGCCCTGGGTTATGACCGGGCTGACGGTTCAGGTCCAGGCGATCGAGGTCGATGCGGCGCGCGCGGTAGCTCAGGGTCGCCGAGCTGTCGCAGATCAGCGCTACGGCCTGGCAGTCCTGCACCATGAAGCCCTGTCGCTCGGCCGGCGCATGGATGTCCAGCGGCACGTAGGCCGCACCGCATTTGGCGACGGCCAGCTGAGCCTGGAGCAGTGCCAACGAACGCGGCAGCAGGATCGCCAAATGATCGCCCGGCGCCACGCCTTGCTCGATCAGGTAATGAGCCAGGCGGTTGGCCTGCTCGTTGAGCTCGCCGTAGGTCAGGCTGTGCGCCCTGTCACGGGCGGCGATGGACAATGGATGCCGTGCGACCTGTTGTTCGAACAGGCGATGCACTGGCAAGTCGCGCGGGTAGTCGCGGGTGGTCGCGTTGAAGGCCTCGTGCAACTGCCGAGCCTCGGCCAGCGGCACCACGCTCAGGCGCTCGAGCCCTTCGCAGGCGCCGGTCTCAAGCGCCTGCAGCAGAAGGTGCAGGGCATGCTCCACGTAGCTGCAGATCCGCCGGGCGTCGATGCCCTGTGCGGTTTGCGCGGTCAGCTCGAACGCCAGGCCCAGGTCATCGACGCTCAACGCCAGCGGGTAATTGCTGCGCTCGTGCGCCTCGACCAGCTCGATGCCCTCCCAGGCCTGGCGCGCCGCCTCGCCCTGCCCGGCCAGCGAGCCATGGCGATAGTTGAGCAATGCATTGAACAGCGCAGCCCCCGTAGGCAAGCCACTGCAGCGCTGGGCTAGCGCCAGGCGAGCGTGCTCATGGGCCAGCAGGCCGGTCAGACGTTGGTGGGCTTGCTGCAAGGCTGCCAACACGGGCTGTCCGGCAAGGTCCAGGCGCAGTGGCAAGGTATTGATGTAGACGCCCAAGGCGCGCTCGGCGCCCTCGCCACCCTGCACCCGACCGAGCAGCACGGTGCCGAATACCACGCTGTCGCGCCCGCTCAGTTGCCCTAGCACCTGTGCCCAGGCCAGGTGCATCAGGCTGGCAGCGCTGACGTTATGGCGTCGCGCCTGTTCGCGAATGCGCAGGTTCAGCGCATGGTCGAGGCGCTGATGGTGCTGCGCCACGGCATCCTGGTGTGGCGTTGCATAACCGCCGTAAGGCAGGGTCGGTTCGTCGATGTCGGCCAGTTGCTCGCGGAAGAAGGCTTCATGGGCCGCCTCGCCCGCCCCGCGCTGCAGTTGGGCGATGTAGTTGCGGTAAGGCACCGCCGCTGGCAGGGCATGGGCCTGCTCTAGCAGGCAGGCTTGCAGTTCGCTGCGCAACACCTCGAGCGCCACGTGATCCATGACCAGATGGTGGAACAGCAGCGTGGCGCTGATTCGGCCGGTACTCGGCTCGGTACGGTGTACCAGGCGCAACAGCGGTGCGCGGGCCAGGTCGAAGCGGCGAGGCTCGATGGCATCCCCCTCCTGCACGACATCCAGCGGAGCACGGCGCCAGACCACCTGCACAGGCTCAGCCAGGCCATCCCAGTGGAAGGCGCTGCGCAGGATATCGTTGCGCTCGATCACCTGGTCCAAGGCGCGGTGCAGCGCCTGCAAACGACCCCGATCGGCGAGCAGGAAACGCACCTCCAGCACGTAGGCCGCCTCACCTTCACCGGCCAGATGGTGATAGAGCATGCCCGCCTGCAGCGGCCCGAGCGGATAGATGTCCTGGACATTGGCGGTACCGCCAGCTACCTGGCCGACGATGCGGTCGATCGCCTCTTGCGTCAGCGCCACCAGCGGCAGCAGCTCAGGCGTGATGTGCGGGCAGTCGGCGGCGATGCGGTTGGCAGGCACCTGCACCTCGTCGAGGGTCTCGACCGTCGCGGCCAGGGCCGCCAGGTTCGGCTCGGTGAACAGCCCCTGGATATCCAAGGCCAACCCTCGGGCGCGCAGGCGAGCGACCAGGGTCACGGCCAGCAGCGAATGGCCACCCAATTCGAAGAAGTTGTCGGGACGCCCTACCCGCTCCACACCCAGCAACTCGCCCCACAACTCGGCGAGCAGGCGCTCGTTATCACTTTCGGGGGCCTGGTAGGCCTGGCCTTGCAAGGCTTCGACGGCGGGAATCGGCAGGGCCTTGCGGTCCAGCTTGCCGTTGGGGCTCAGCGGCAGTGCAGGCAGATGCACGAACTGTGCAGGCACCATGAACTCGGGTAGTTGAGCCAGCAACTGCCCCTTCAATGTGTCTGCCGTGTGCACAGCTCCGGTGTAGTACGCCACCAGGCGCTTGCCGGCGGGCGGCAGGTCCAGGGCCAGCACAGCGGCCTCCTTGATGCCTGCGATGCGGGTCAGGCAGGCCTGGATCTCGCCCAGTTCGATGCGCAGGCCGCGGATCTTCACCTGGTCGTCGTTGCGCCCCAGGTACTCCAGGGTGCCGTCGGCCAGATGCCGGGCCAGATCCCCGGTGCGGTACAGGCGTGCGCCAGGGCGGGTGCTGAACGGGTCTTCGAGGAAGCGCTCGGCACTCAGTTGCTCGCGGTTCAGATAGCCGCGGGCGACCTGCACGCCGCCGATGTACAGCTCACCAGCCACGCCCTGCGGCACTGGCTGGCCCTGGGCGTCGAGCACGTACAGCGTAGTGTTGGCGATCGGTTTGCCGATCGGGGTGTTGTCCGGGGTCTGTTCCAGTGGCTCGGCGCAATACCAGGCACTGACGTCCACTGCCGCTTCGGTCGGGCCATACAAGTTGTGCAGCTCGACGCTGGGCAACTGCGCCTTGAAGCGCCGCACCAGGCTGCCGGGCAACGCTTCGCCGCTGCACAGCACCCGGCGTAGCGCTGCAGGCTCGGCATCACCATAGGCGAGGAACACATCGAGCATCGAAGGGACGAAATGCAGGGTCGTTACCGATTCGGCTGCGATCACCTGGCGCAGGTAGCCCGGGTCACGGTGCCCGCCTGGGCGGGCCATCACCAGTTGTGCGCCGGTCTGCAAAGGCCAGAAGAACTCCCACACCGACACATCGAAGCTGAACGGGGTCTTCTGCAGCACTACGTCATCAGCGCCCAAGCCATAGGCGTCCTGGGTCCAGAGCAGGCGATTGACCACCCCGGCGTGCTCGTTCATCACACCCTTCGGCAGGCCGGTGGAGCCGGAGGTGTAGATCACGTAGGCCAGATGTTGCGGGGTAAGGCCCGCAACCTGGGGGTTGTCGCTGGAAAGCGCTTGCCACACCGGCTCATCCAGATCGACCTGCGGCACGTCGAACGCCGCCAGCATCTCGCGAGTGGCCGCATGCCCCAACACCGCCACCGGCGCGCTGTCGGTGAGCATATGGCGGATACGATCGGCCGGGTAATCCGGGTCGACCGGCACATAGGCGCCGCCCGCCTTGAGGATCGCCAGCAAGCCGATGACCATCGAAGCGCTGCGCTCTACGCAGATCGCCACGCGATCGTCCGGCTGCACCCCGAGTGCAATCAGGTGATGGGCCAGACGGTTGGCCTCGGCGTTCAGTGCGCGGTAGGTCAACTGTCCGGTTTCGGCACGCAGGGCGATGCGTTCGGGCGTGCGTTCGACTTGGGCCTCGATCATCCCGTGCACCGTCTGCTCCAGGTCGTAGCCTACGGCGGTGTCGTTGTAGTCGACCAACAGTCGACGACGCTCCTGCGCATCCGGCAGGGCAACGCTTGCCAGCACCGCGCCGTCGCTGCCGGCCATGGCCCACAGCAGTTGGTCCAGATACCCGCAGTAGCGCTCTACCGTGGCCCGGTCGAACAACGCGGTGGCATAGTTCAATGCGCCGCCGAAGCCATCTGCGGTCTCGCCCAGGCTCAGGCTTAGGTCGAACTTGGCAAAGCCCTGCCCTTGGCCGAGGTTGCGCAGGCTCAAGCCGTCCAGCCCGGCGGCGAAATCATGACCGCCCTCCCACTCCAGCGACACCTGGTACAGCGGCGTGTGGGCCAGGCTGCGCGATGGTTTGATCAGGTCCACCACCTGCTCGAACGGCAAGTCCTGATGCTCCTGTGCGGCCAGTACCTGGGCCTTGACCCGCGCCAGCAAGGTGCCGACATCCGGCGCATCGGCCAGATCCAGGCGGATGGCCAAAGAGTTCACGAACAGCCCGATCACCCCCTCGACCTCAGCCTGCCGACGCCCGGCCACCGGCGTACCGATCACCACCTCGCCCTGCCCCGACAAACGAGCCAGCAGCACCGACCAGGCGCCCATGAACAGCATGAACGGCGTGACCTGGTGGCGCTTGCACAGGGCCTTGAGATCGTCTGCCAGTCGGGCGTCGAGGCGGATACGCACGCTGTCGCCTGCGTAATCCTGGCGCACCGGACGCGGTCGGTCGGTCGGCAGGCTCAGCAGCGCAGGTGCACCGGCCAGGTTGTTGCGCCAGAACTCGCCTTGGCGCTGCAGCGCCTCGCCCTGCAGCCAACGGTGCTGCCACATCGCGTAATCGCCATACTGGATCGGCAACGGCGCAAGTCGCGCCTCGCGGCCTTCGCGCAGTGCCTGGTACAGCGCGCTCAGCTCACGGGTCAGCACGCCCATCGACCAGCCATCGGCGACGATATGGTGCAGTGTCAGCAGCAGTACATGGTGCTGTGGCGCCATCTGCAGCAGGCGAGCGCGAAGCGGCAATGCCTCGCCGAGCGCGAACGGCCGCGCAGCTTCTTCACGCACCAGTGCACGCAGGCGCTGCTCATCGGCCCCAGGCACCTGCTCGCGCTGCACCACCAGGCGCTGCGTTGACAGCCGTACCCGCGGCTCGCCATCGACCTCGAAGAACTCGCTGCGCAGCGCCTCGTGACGCTCGACCAGTGCCACCAGGGCCTGCGCCAAGGCGTCGGCATCCAGCTCGCCGCACAGCTCCAGTGCCAGGGGAATGTTGTAGGCCTGGCTGGCTCCGTTCATCTGTGCCAGGAACCACAGGCGCTGCTGGGCGAACGACAACGGCAGCGCCTGCTCGCGTGCCACCGCCAGCACCGGCGGCAGCTCACTGCGCGCAGCCCCCGCCACTACCTCGGCCATCGCCGCCAGCTCGGCCTGGGCGAACAGTGTCCCCAGCGTGAGCTCCACACCGAGTCGCTGACGAACCTGGGCAACCAGGCGCATGGCCAGCAACGAGTGACCGCCCAGCTCGAAGAAGTGGTCATGCCGCCCGACCCGCTCGACCTGCAGCAACCCCTGCCAGATCTGCGCCAGTGTCTGCTCCAGCTCACCCTGGGGCGCCTCGAAGCGACGCTCGAACAGGTCGGCGCGGGTGGGTGCCGGCAGCGCCCGGCGATCGAGCTTGCCGTTGGCCGTCAGCGGCAGCGACTCGAGCCGCACGAAGGCCACCGGCACCATGTAATCGGGCAAGTGCGCCTGCAGCTGTGTACGCAGTTGTGCAGGCGCGGCCACCTCGACGCTGTCCTGGCCAGTGAAGTAGGCCACCAGCCGCGGCTGCCCCGGCTGGTCCTCGCGGGCCAGCACCACGGCTTCATTGATGCCTGGCAGGGCTGCCAGGCGGCTTTCGATCTCACCCAGCTCGATGCGCACGCCACGGATCTTCACCTGGTCGTCGTTGCGCCCGAGGTAGTCGAGGGTGCCGTCATCCAGCCAGCGCACCAGGTCGCCAGTACGGTACATGCGGGCGCCCGGTTGCGCGCTGAACGGGTCATCGAGAAAACGCTCGGCCGTCATCTGCGCGCGGTTCAGGTAACCCCGGGCAACCCCGGCGCCACCAATGTACAGCTCGCCGGCCACCCCCTGCGCCACCGGCTGGTGGTGCGCATCGAGCACGTAGAGCCGGGCGTTATCGACCGGTGCGCCGATGTGCAGCACGCCGCCAGGCACCATCGCCCCGGAGCTTGCGACCACCGTGGCTTCGGTGGGCCCGTAATTGTTGATCACGGCAAATCCGGGGTGACGGGTGAACTGCCGCAGGCGGTCACCACCGATCAGCAGGGTGCGCAGGGTCGGGTGATCGATCTGGTGGCTGAAGGCGTATTCGGCCACCGGCGTCGGCAGGAAACTGACATCCAGCTGGCAGCCGCGCCACCAGGCGAGCAAGGCGTCGATGTCCTCGCCCTGTTCGCTTGGCGGCGCGATATGCAGGGTCGCGCCGGCGCACAGGGCCGGCCAGACTTCCCAGGCCATGGCATCGAAGCCGAAGCCGGCCAGGCTCGAGGTGTGACGGCCCTGGCACAGGTCGAAGGCGCGGCAATGCCAGTCGATCAGGTTGTTGAGGGTCCGATGTTCGACCATCACGCCCTTGGGCAGGCCGGTGGAACCGGAGGTGTAGATCACGTAGGCAAGGTTGCCGACAGCCAGGCCATCGACCTGCGGGGCGTGCTCGCTCGACGGCCAGTCTGCCCGGTCGAGCTCGATCACCGGCACCGGGCATTGGCCCAGGCGCGCGCGCAGATCGTGCTGGGTCAGCACCACGCTCGGGGCGCTGTCATCGAGCAGATAGGCGATGCGTTCGTCGGGATGCGCGGGGTCGATCGGCACGTAACCCGCGCCGGCCTTGAGGATCGCCACCAGGCCGACCAGGGTGTCCAGACCTCGCCGGGCCAGAATCGCCACGCGGTCTTCAGGCTGCACCCCGAGCATGACCAGGCGTTGAGCCAGTGCATTGGCACGCAGTTCCAGCTCACCGTAGCTCAGCGCGGTGCCTGCGCAGGTGGCGGCCACGACATCGGGCTGCTGGCGGGCCTGGTGCTGGATGCGCTGGTGCACCGTGAGCACGGTGTCGGTGTCACCCGGGTGGTCGTTGAAGGTCTCGAGCACCCGCTCGCGCTCGACAGCGGGCAGCATGTCCAGCCGATCGACATTCAGCCCTGGGTTCTGTGCCAGGGCCTGTACCAGGCTTTCGAGGGTTTTCTCAAGATAGGCGCAGACCCGCTGCTTCGGCACTTCAGCCGTTGCCAGCAAGGTCAGGCGCAGGGCATCGCCCAGGTCGTCGACACTCAGGGTCAGCGGATAGTTGGTGCGCTCTTCGCTGGTCAGTACGTCGATGCCCTCCCACGCCGCACGGGCCTGGCCATCGGCAACCGGCGCACTGTGACGGTAGTTGAGCAAGGCGTTGAACAATGGCGTTGGCGCGGCAACGCCGCTGCAACGCTGGGCCAGGGCCAGCGGCGCGTGCTCATGGCGCATCAGGGTGGTCAGACGCTGGTGAGTGGCCTTGACCGCCGTGATCAGGTCCAGACCAGCCAGGTCCACCCGCAGTGGCAAGGTATTGATGAAAATGCCCAGTGCACGGTCGTTGGCCTCCGCGCCCATCAGGCGGCCCATCAAAACGGTGCCGAACACCACCTGCTCGCGCCCGGTCAGGCCACCCAGCACCCGCGCCCAGGCCAGGTGGAACAGGCTTGCCAGGCTCACGCCCAGCGCCCGCGCCTGGCTGCGCAGGCCGTCGCACAGGGCCGGCGCCAGGCTCAGGCTTTCTTCGTGCGGCGCGCTGCCGTCACCCTGCACGTCCTGCAGGCCGTAGGCCAGCGTCGGCTCGACGATATCCCCCAGTTGCTCGCGGAAAAACGCCTCGTGCTGCGCCTGGCTGACGCCCAGCAGGGCCTGGCCGACGTAATTGCGAAACGGTACTGCCGCGCCCAACAGGTGGCCATCGCCGCGCAACACGGCCTGCATTTCGTGACGCACCACCTCGAGGGCGCTGTGGTCCATGGCGATATGGTGGAACTGCAGCGTGGCCTGCACGCGACCGTCGCTGGCCGCAGGCTCGCAGTGCAGGCGGATCAGCGGTGCCTTGCCGAGGTCGATACGCTCGTCCAGTGGCAAACCTCGGCACACCTGTAGCCGGGCCTCGCGCCAGACGACCTGCAGCGGCGCCTCCAGCCCTTGCCAATGCACCGAGGTGCGCAGGATATCGTGGCGGTCGATCACCGCCTGCAGCGCCTCGACGAACGCCTGCAGATGGGCCTGGCTGGCAAAGGCGAAGCGCGACTGCATCACGTAAGGGTCGCTGCCCTCTGCGCTGGCGTGATGATAGAGAATGCCCTGCTGCAGGGGCGCCAGCGGGTAGATGTCCTGCACGTTGGCATGGCCGCCGGGAATCTGCCCGACCAGCGCATCGATGGCCGCCTGGTCGAGCTCGGCCAGGTTGAGCAGTGCCGGGGTGATCCGCGTGCAGTCGGCCGGGATGGCGTTGGGCGGAGCGCCGACATTGCCTGCCCTGGCCACGTACTCACCGCGCTCGAGCAGCGCGATGAGCGCCGGTTTGTGTTCACGCAGGCGCGCTACCAGGCTCGCATCGGTCAGCGCCTGGCGGTTGCCCTGGACCACCAGCTGGCCATCCTTGAGCGCCAGCTGGATATCGTTGGCTGACAATGTCGCCAGTAGGTCGTTGATGCTCACAGGACGATCTCCATTCTGTCTGTGATGGCGGCATAGCCTGCCAAGGTCGGTTGTTCGAACAGCGCGCGCACATCGGCCTCCAGGCCCTCCTGGCGCAGGCGGGCGGTCAGGGTCACCGCCAGCAACGAGTGGCCTCCCAGTTCGAAGAAGTTGTCGTGCCGCCCTACTCGCTCCACGCCCAGCAGCTCACTCCAGAGCGCGGCCAGCAGCTGCTCGGTATCGCCCTGTGGCGCCTCGTAGGGACGCGCATCGGCCACGGCGGCGGCCGGCAGCGCCTTGCGGTCGAGCTTGCCGTTGGGGCTCAGCGGCAAGGCGTCCAGGTGCATGAACAGCGCCGGGACCATGAATTCCGGCAGTTGCGCCGACAGCTGCTGGCGCATGCCCTCGACGGGCTCCACGGCACCGGTGTAATAGGCGACCAGGCGCTGATCCACCGCCAGCACTACCGCCTCCTTGATCCCTGCAATGCGGGTCAGGCAGGCCTGGATCTCGCCCAGTTCGATGCGCAGGCCGCGGATCTTGACTTGGTCGTCGTTACGCCCCAGGTACTCCAGGGTGCCATCGGCCAGGTGCCGGGCCAGGTCCCCGGTGCGGTACAAACGTGCGCCAGGACGGGTGCTGAAGGGGTCTTCGAGGAAGCGCTCGGCACTCAGTTGCTCGCGGTTCAGATAACCACGGGCAACCTGTACGCCGCCGATATATAGCTCACCGGCAACGCCCTGCGGCACTGGCTGGCCCTGGGCGTCGAGCACGTACAGCGTGGTGTTGGCGATCGGTTTGCCGATCGGGGTGTTGTCCGGGGTCTGCTCCAGTGGCTCGGCGCAATGCCAGGCACTGACGTCCACTGCCGCTTCGGTCGGGCCGTACAAGTTGTGCAGCTCAACGCTGGGCAACTGCGCCTTGAAGCGCCGCACCAGGCTGCCGGGCAACGCTTCGCCGCTGCACAGCACGCGCTTGAGGCGTGCGGCCTGCAGGTCGCCGTGGGCGAGGAAGACATCGAGCATCGACGGCACGAAGTGCAGGGTCGTGATGCCACGCTCGGCGATGACGTCGGCCAGGTACTGCGGATCGCGATGGCCGCCCGGGCACGCCATCACCAGTTGTGCGCCGGTCTGCAGCGGCCAGAAGAACTCCCATACCGATACGTCGAAGCTGAATGGGGTTTTCTGCAGCACTACGTCATCGGCGCCCAGTCCGTAGGCGTCCTGGGTCCAGAGCAGGCGATTGACCACCCCGGCGTGCTCGTTCATCACGCCCTTGGGCAGGCCGGTGGAGCCGGAGGTGTAGATCACGTAGGCCAGATGTTGCGGCGTAAGGCCCGCAACCTGAGGGTTGTCGCTGGAAAGCGCTTGCCACACCGGCACATCCAGATCGACCTGCGGCACCTCGAACGTCGCCAGCATCTCGCGAGTCGCCGCATGCCCCAACACCGCAACTGGCGCGCTGTCGGTGAGCATATGGCGGATACGATCGGCCGGGTAATCCGGGTCAACCGGCACATAGGCGCCGCCGGCCTTGAGGATCGCCAGCAAACCGATGACCATCGAAGCGCTGCGCTCGACGCAGATCGCCACACGGTCGTCCGGCTGCACCCCGAGTGCAATCAGGTGATGGGCCAGACGGTTGGCCTCGGCGTTCAACGTGCGGTAGCTCAGTTGGTGTTGCTCGGCGATCAGGGCGATGCGCTCAGGCGTGCGTTCGACTTGGGCCTCGATCATCCCGTGCACCGTCTGCTCCAGGTCGTAGCCTACGGCGGTGTCGTTGAAGCCAACCAGCAGGCGCTGGCGCTCTTCGTGCTCCAGCACCGGCAGTTGGTTCAGCGCCAGGTCGGGCTGACGCTCAAGGGCATCCACCAGGCCCGTCAGCACCTGCTGCAGCTGCCCGCAGACCCGCTCGGCCCCTACCGCGGGCAGTACCTGCACGGTCAGGCGCAGGCCATCGCCGAGGTCATCCACGTTCAGGCTCAAGGGGTAGTTGGTGCGTTCTTCACTGGCCAGTGTCTCGATGCCTTGCCAAGCCTGACGCTGGATTTCGGTCTCGGCAGCGCTGGCGCTGTGCCGGTAGTTGAGCATGGCGCTGAACAGCGGCATGGGTGCGACCACGCCACTGCAACGTTGGGCCAGGGCCAGCGAGGCATGCTCGTGGGTCAGCAGCGCGCTCAGCCGTGCGTGGGTGGCACGCACGCCTTCACGTACGCCGAGCCCCGCCAGGTCAACGCGCAGTGGCAAGGTGTTGATGAACATGCCCAGGCCGTGCCCGCTGCCTGCACCACCTTGCATGCGCCCCAGCAACACCGTGCCGAACACCACGTTGTCGCGACCACTGGCACTGCCCAACAGACGTGCCCACGCCAGGTGCAGCAGGCTGGCAGTGCTCACGCCGAGCTGGCGTGCCTGGCTGCGCAGGCGCTGGTTCAGGTCAGGGGCCAGGTGTACCTGAGCCTGCTCGATATTGCGCACATCACCCTGGATGTCACGCAGGCCGAACGGCAGGGTTGGCTCGTCGATATCGGCCAGTTGTTCACGGAAGAACGCCTCGTGCTCGGCCTCGCTGACACCGAGGCGCGCCTGGGCCACATAGTTGCGGTACGGCACGGCCGGCTCGCTCGGCGCAGGCAGCCCGCGGAGGTAACCGAGCATCTCTGCGCGCACCACCTCAAGCGCCGTGTGGTCGAGCACCAGGTGATGGAACTGCAAGGTCGCCTCGATGCGCGTTCCTGCACGGCGATAGAGCAGGCGCACCAGCGGCGCCTGGTTCAGCGCCAGGGTGTCGAAACGCTGCGCAGGCTCGTTGGCGATGTCGATCACCGGCAGTTGGGCATGGCGCCAGACCACCTGCAACGGCTGCGCCAGCCCTTCCCACAGCACTGCGGTGCGCAGGATATCGTGACGGGCGATGACGCTTTCCAGCGCGCCGGCAAACGCCTGCAGTCGCGCCGGGCTGTCGAATACCAGCTGCGATTGCAGCAGGTACGGGTCGGCTCCGGCGGCGCTCAGATGATGGTAGAGAATGCCTTCCTGTAGCGGCGCGAGGGGGTAGATGTCCTGCACATTGGCCGCGCCGCCGGGTACGCTTGCCACCACACGGTCGATGGCGGTCTGGTCCAGTTCGATCAGGCTGAGCATGTCGGGTGTGATACGGGTGCAGCCGGGGACTATACGGTTGGCCGGCACCTGTACCTGGCGGCCCTGGCCAAGCGCTGCGGCCAGCGCCGCCACGCTCGGCTGGCCGAACAGCAAGCGCACATCGGCCTCCAGGCCTTGCTGGCGCAGGCGCTCGATCAGGCTGACCGCGAGCAGCGAATGCCCACCCAGTTCAAAGAAGTTGTCATGGCGCCCTACCCGCTCCAGGCCCAGCAGCTCGGCCCAGACCGCCGCCATGACCTGCTCGGTCTCGCCCTGCGGTGCTGCATAGGCCGCAACCGGCAGGTCGGCCGGATCCGGGTCTGGCAGCGCCCTGCGGTCGAGCTTGCCGTGACGGGTCAGCGGCAAGGCCTGCAGGCGGATGAACGCCAACGGCACCAGGTGGCCCGGCAGGCTGGCCTGCAAGGCCTGGCGCAGGCCATCGACCGGTGCGTTCGCGGTGTACCAGGCCAGTAGCCGCTCGCCGCGCACCAGTACCACCGCGTCACGTACGCCAGGCTGGGCGGCCACGGCCGCTTCGATCTCGCCAAGTTCGACACGTACGCCACGTATCTTTACCTGGTCGTCGTTACGCCCGAGGTAGTCGAGGGTGCCATCGGCGTTCCAGCGCACCAGGTCGCCACTGCGGTACATCCGCGCTCCAGCCCGCGAGCTGAACGGATCGGCGACGAAACGCTGCTCGGTCAGTTCGGGCCGGTTCAGGTAGCCGCGGGCAACCCCGTCACCACCGATGTACAGCTCGCCCGCCGCGCCGACCGGGACCGGCTGGCGGCGTTCGTCGAGCACATAGACCTGGGTATTGGCGATGGCGGTGCCGATGTGCAGTGCGCCACCGACCTGCACCTGACCCGAGGTGGCGACCACGGTCGTTTCGGTCGGGCCGTAGTTATTGATCACGGCAAAGCCTGGATCACGCTCGAACTGGCGCAGACGGTCACCGCCGATCAGCAGCGTCCGCAGGCTGGCGTGCTGACGCTCCCGACGCAGGGCCTGCTCGGCTACCGGGGTTGGCAGGAAGCTGACCTGCAGCGGTTGCTGCAACCACCAGTCGAGCAAGGCATCGACCTGTTCGTTGGCAAGTGTTGCGGGCGGCAGGTGCACCACGGCGCCGGCGCACAAGGCCGGCCAGACTTCCCAGGCCATGGCGTCGAAACCGAAGCCGGCCACGCTGGAGGTGTGGCTACCGGCGCGCACGGCAAAGGCCTCGCAGTGCCAGTGCACCAGGTTGGCCAGGGTACGGTGCTCGACCATCACGCCCTTGGGCTGGCCGGTGGAGCCGGAGGTGTAGACCACATAGGCAAGCGCATCGGCGTCCAGGCCCGGCACCTGCGGGTCATGCTCGGCAGCGGACTGCCAGGCGCCCTGGTCCAGGTCCAGACGTGCGACGTGCGGCGGCAAGCTGTGCTGGTGCGTGTCGGCGAGCACCAGTACCGGGGCGCTGTCCTCGAGCAGATAGGCAATACGCTCGGCCGGGTAGCCGGGGTCGACCGGCACATAGGCGGCGCCCGCCTTGAGCACCGCCAGCAGTGCCACCAGGCGCTGCGGCGTGCGCGGCAGGCACAAGGCAACCCGGGCACCGGGCTGCACACCCAGCCCGATCAGGTGGTGGGCCAGGCGGTTGGCGGCACGATTGAGCTCGCCATAGCTGAGCCTTTCGTCGCCCTGCACCACCGCTTGAGCCTGTGGTGAGCGGGCCGCGCAGGCCTCGACCAGCGCATGCACGGTCTGGCCCTGCGGATAATCACGGGCACGGGGGTTGAAATCGACCAGCAGACGGCGACGCTCATCGGCGCCCAGCACCGACAGGTCATCCAGCCGTGTGCCCGGTGCCTGCTCCAGCGCCTCGACCAGTCGCGTGATGCTGTTGGCCATCCACTGCGCAACACGCTCGGCGCCGATGTCCGCGACGGCCAGCACGCTCAGGGTGAACCCCTCACCCAGGTCATCGACGCTCAAGGTCAGCGGATAGTTGCTGCGCTCCTCGCCGCCCAGAAGGCGCACGCCCTGCCAGATACCCTCGCCATCGCGTGGCGCATCGGCAGCACTGTGGCGGTAGTTGAGCAAGGCGCTGAACAGCGGTTGCCCGGCCGGTACGCCACTGCAACGCTGGGCCATGGCCAGCGACGCATGCTCATGGCCCAGCAGTGCAGACAAACGGGCATGGGTGGCACGCACCGCTTCGGCCACCGCCACCTGGGTGTCGACCCGCAGCGGCAAGGTGTTGATGAACACGCCCAGTGCCCGGTCGGCACCCTCGCCGCCTTGCAGCCGGCCCATCAGCACCGTGCCGAAGACCACCTCGCTGCGATTGGCCAACACGCCGAGCAGGCGCGCCCAGGCCAGGTGCATCAAGCTTGCGGCGCTTACGCCCAGGGTACGCGCCTGTTCTCGCAGACGTCGGGCCAGCGCGCCATCGAGGGCCTGGTGCGCCTCGGCGATGCCGTGCCCTTCGCTCTGCACATCCTGCTGGGCAAATGGCAGGGTCGGCTCGTCGATATCACCGAGCATGTCACGGAAGAACGCCTCGGCGCCGGCCGCATCGCTGCCCAGGCGCGCCTGGGCCACGTAGTTGCGGTACGGCACCGGCGCATTCAGCTTGGCCACATCGCCGAACAGCAGGGAGTGCATTTCGGCGCCAACCACGTCCATCGCAGTGTGGTCGAGGGCCAGATGGTGGAACAACAGGATTGCCACGACCTGGCTGTTGCGCAGGTCCTGGCTGTAGACCAGGCGCATCAACGGTGCCTGGGACAGGTCGATCCGATGCTGACGGGCGTCGAAGCGCGCCTGCAATTGGTCGATGACCTCGCCTTCGCCCTCCAGCTCGACCGGCACCACGGCCAGCTTCGCCTGGCGCCACACCACCTGCACCGGCTGCGCCAGGCCTTCCCAGATCAGCGAGGTGCGCAGGATGTCGTGCCGGTCAATGACCTGCTGCAAGGCATCAGCCCAGGTCTGCAGGCGCTCGAGGGTGTCGAAGGCCAGGCGTGACTGCAGCAGGTAGGGGTCTCCGTGGCCGGCACTCAGGTGGTGGTAGAGAATGCCTTCCTGCAACGGGGCAAGGGGGTAGATTTCCTGCACATTGGCAGCCCCGCCCGGTACCGTGGCGACGATGCGCTCGATGGTGGCCTGGTCCAGTTCGATCAGGCTGAGCATTTCGGGGGTGATCTGCGAGGCGCCGGCCGGTACGCGGTTATCCGGCACCCGCACCTCGCGCCCGCTGCCCACCGCAGCGGCCAGCGCGGCGAGGGTCGGCTGGGCGAACAGCACGCGCACATCGGCGGCCAGGCCGACCTTGCGCATGCGCTCGATCAGGCTGACGGCCAGCAGCGAATGGCCACCCAGCTCGAAGAAGTGATCATGCCGGCCAACACGCTCGACCTTGAGCACATCGGCCCAGATCGCCGCCAGCGCGATCTCCACCTCGCCCTCCGGCGCGGCGAAGGCACGACTCACCACCGCGGCCTGACTTGGTTGCGGCAACGCCTGGCGATCCAGCTTGCCGTTGGCGGTCAACGGCCACTGGCCGACATGGACATAGGCCGACGGCAGCATGTAGTCAGGCAACTGGCCTTGCAATTGCGCATGCAGCTCGGTGATCGGCGGGACGCGGCCTTCAGTGCTGAACCAGGCCACCAGGCGCTTGTCGCCCGGGGCTTCTTCACGCACCAGTACCACGGCTTCCTGTACCCCGGCGCACGCTGCGAGACGCGCTTCGATCTCACCCAGCTCGATACGGAAGCCGCGCAGCTTGACCTGTTGGTCGTTACGGCCCAGGTAACGCAAGGTGCCATCAGCCTGCCAACTTACCAGGTCGCCGCTGCGGTACAGGCGTGCGCCTGGCGTCTCGCTGAACGGGTCTTCGAAGAAGCGTTCGGCGGTCAAGGCCGGCTGGTTCAGGTAGCCCAGGGCAACCCCATCTCCACCGATATACAGCTCACCGACGGCACCGATCGGCACTGGCTGGCGCCGCGCATCGAGCACATAGCAAAGGCTGTTGCCGATTGGCCGGCCAATCGGGATCGCCCCCTCGCCCACTGCGAGGATTTCATGGGTGGTACTGAAGGTCGTGGCTTCGGTCGGGCCATAACCGTTGAGCAGGTGCGCCGGAGCGCCTTCGCGCAGTACATGGGCAATCACCTGGGGATCGAGCACATCCCCTCCGACCATCAGGTAGCGCAGCGAGCGGAACACCGGCAGCAGGTGCGCGGCGTACTGATGGAACAACCCGGCGGTCAGCCACAGCACCGTGACTTGATGCTCCAGCAATGCCTGGCCCAGGGCCTCGTGCGACAGCACCTGATGCTGATCGATCACCACCACGCGCCCGCCGTTGAGCAGCGGCGCCCAGACCTCCAGGGTGCTGGCGTCGAATGCCGGGTTGGAAGCAAAGGCTACGCGGTCATCGCCTTGCAGGTCGGCGAAGCCGTTGTTGATGACCAGCCGCACGATCGAGCGATGGGCCACCAGCACACCCTTGGGCAGGCCGGTAGAGCCGGAGGTGTACATGATGTAGGCCGCAGCCCGCGCATCCACGGCAACGTCCAGGCCATGGGCGGGATAGGCTGCGAGTTCCAGCGTATCCAGCTCTACCCGGCGCGTGGCGCCGACCTGCGGCTGATCGGCCTGGGTCAGCAACAGCGTGGCGCGGCTGTCTTCGAGCATGAACGCCTGACGCTCGGCGGGCGCATTGGCATCCATTGGCACATAGACCGCACCGCACTTGATCACGGCCAACTGGCTGGCCAGCAGGTCGAAGGAGCGCGGCAGCAGCAGCGCCACACGGTGCCCCGGGCGCACGCCCAGTTCCAGCAGGTGACGAGCCAGCCGGTTGGCGTGCTGATCGAGCTCGCCGTAACGCCAGTGGCGCTGACCGTGCACCACGGCAACCGCGTCCGGGGTCTGGGCGGCGTGCGCCTCGAACAAGCTCTGCACCGCGTGTTCGCGTGGGTAGGCGCGGCTGGTGGCGTTGAATCCGTGCAGCACCTGCTCGCGCGCCTCGGGCGACAGGCAGGACACCGCGTGCAGGGGTGTTTCCGGGACAGTCTCCAGGGCATCGGCCAAGTTCGCCAGGGCACTCCCGAGCAAGGCGCACACCTGAGCGCCATCGACCTGCGGCACAGCCTGCACGGTCAGTTCCAGGCCCTGCCCCAGATCGTCGACGTTGACCACCAGCGGATAGTTGCTGCGCTCACGCGAGGCCAACAGCTCGATGCCCGACCAACCCAGGCCGTCCCCTGCGCCTTTGGCGCTGCTGTGGCGGAAGTTGAGCAAACTGGTGAACAGCGCCTGGGACGCCGGCACACCGCTGCAACGCTGGGCCTGCGCCAGCGATGCCTGCTCGTGACCGAGCAGGCGTGCCAGGCGCTGGTGGGTACGACGCACACCCTCGGCGGCGCCAACGGCATCGACACTGACCCGCAGCGGCAAGGTGTTGATGAACATGCCCAGCGCCCGATCTGCCCCGGCGCCACCCTGCAGGCGTCCCAGCAGCACAGTACCGAACACCACCTCGCTGCGCCCGCTCAGTTGCGCCAATACCTGCCCCCAGGCCTGGTGCACCAGGCTGGCGACGCTCACCCCCAGCGCGCGGGTCTGCACGCGCAGGCGCCCTGCCAGTGTGCCGTCCAGCGCCTGGTGGCTGTCGACCACCTCCACGCCATTGCCCTGCACATCGCGCAAGCCGAAGACCTCGGTCGGCTCGTCGATATCTGCCAGCATCTCGCTGAACATCGCTTCATCGGCCGCAGGATCGGCATCCAGTCGCGCACGCGCCACATAGTTGCGGTACGGCACGCTGTCGATGTGCACTGGCTGGCCCTGCAGTGCAGCACCCACCTCCGCCACCAGCCGTTCGACGGCGGTATGGTCGAGCAGGATATGGTGCAGCAACAAGGTCGCCTCCAGGCGCTCACCCTGGGCATGGCGCACCAGTTGCAGCAACGGCGCGCGTGTCAGGTCCAGGCGCTGCAGGTCGGCATGCTCTGTCACGGGCAGTTGCGCCTGGCGATGCACCACCTGCACCGCTTCCTGCAGCCCCTCCCAGTGCAGGCTGGTGCGCAGGATATCGTGGCGGGCGATCACCGCATCCAGCGCCTTGACGAAGCCTTGCAGCTCCACTTCACCGGCAAAGGCGAAGCGTGCCCGCAGCACGTAAGGGTCGGCCCCGGAACTGGCCAGGTGGTGGTAGAGGATGCCCTGCTGCAGTGGTGCCAGGCCGTAGATGTCCTGGACATTGGCAGTACCGCCCGGGATACCGGCGGTCAATGCGTCGATCTCGTCCTGGCTGAGGTTGGCCAGTGGCAGCATCTGCGGTTCGATGCGCAGGCAGTTCGCCGGAATGCGATTGATCGGCACCTGCGCCGGTAGATCGGCGCTCACCGCAGCCGCCAGTGCCGACAAGGTCGGTTGACCGAACAGCACGCGCACATCGGCCGCCAGTTCCTGCTGGCGCATGCGCTCCACCAGCTTGACCGCCAGCAGCGAGTGGCCGCCCAGCTCGAAGAAGTTGTCGTGCCGACCGACCTGCTCAAGGCCCAGCAACTGTTGCCAGATGGTCGCGATGCGTTGCTCCACCTCGCCGTGCGGCGCTTCGAAGGCGCGACGGGCAAAGGCCTCGCCATCGGGCTCGGGCAAGGCCTTGCGGTCGAGCTTGCCATTGGCGGTCAGCGGGAAGCTCTCCAGGCGCACGAAGGCCGCCGGTACCATGTACTCGGCCAAGTGGCACAGCAGGCTGTCACGCAGTGCCGCCGCATCGGGCTCGGCGCCTGCCGCGGCCAGCCAGTAGGCGACCAGGCGCTGCTCGCCGGCGCTGTCGCGGCGCGCCATGACCACGGCCTCGCGCACACCTTCACACGCCGCCAGGCGTGCCTCGATCTCGCCCAGCTCGATGCGAAAACCGCGGATCTTCACCTGGTCGTCGTTGCGGCCCAGGTAATCCAGGCTGCCATCGGCGGCCCAGCGCGCCAGGTCGCCGGTCTTGTACAGACGCCCGCCAGGGTTGAACGGGTCGGCGATGAAGCGCTCGGCACTGAGCGCCTCGCGATTCAGGTAGCCGCGGGCGACACCGGCACCACCCACGTACAGCTCGCCGGTGACACCGGTCGGTACAGGCTGACGGCGGGCGTCCAGCACATACAGTTGCAGGTCGGGAATACGCGAACCGATGGGGCTTACCCCCACCAGTTGCGCATCGGCCGCCTGCAGCGGGCGGTAGGTGACGTGCACGGTGGTTTCGGTGATGCCGTACATGTTCACCAGGCGCGTGCCGGCATTGCCGATGCGTGCATACCAGGGCTTGAGCAGCCCGGGCTCCAACGCCTCGCCGCCAAAGATCACCTGGCGCAGGGAATGCTGCAGTTCGCTGCGTTCCTGCGCCGCGATCAGTTGGCGGAAGGCGCTGGGAGTCTGGTTGAGGACGCTGACGCCGGTGCGGCAAAGCAAGGCGTAGCACTCGTCCGGCGAGCGACTGATGCGTTGCGGCACGATCAGCAACTGGCCACCGAAGGCCAGCGCTCCCCAGATTTCCCAGACCGAGAAATCGAAGGCGAAGGAGTGGAACAGCGCCCAGATGTCCTGGCGGTTGAAGGCGAACCAGTCGTGGGTCGCCGAGAACAGGCGCGAGACATTGCCATGCTCGACCATCACGCCCTTGGGCAGGCCGGTGGAGCCGGAGGTGTAGATCACATAGGCCAGGTGCGAAGGCAGCAGCCCAGCGAGCATCGGATTGCCGGTGGGCTGTAGCTGCAGCGACGGGTCGTCCAGGTCGATCACCGGCGCCGCCACCTCACCCAACAGCGCCAGGCTGTCCGCCTGGGTGAGGATGGCCCGCGGGGCACTGTCGCTCAAGGTGAAGGCAATACGCTCGGCAGGATAGGCCGGGTCGATAGGCACATAGCCCGCACCGGCCTTGAGCACGCCCAACAGGCCGACCAGCATGCCCAGGCCACGCTCGACGCAGATCGCCACGCGGTCATCCGGGCCGATGCCCAGTGCGATCAGGCGATGAGCGAGTTGGTTGGCACGCTGGTTGAGCTCGCCGTAGCTCAGGCTCTGCTGCTCGAAGATCAGCGCCGTATCCTGCGGACGCGCCTGGGCGTGGGCCTCGAAACGCTGGTGCAGCAACGGCGTCAGGGCGAACTCGAGCAAGGGGCGGTTCTGGCCATGGATCAGTTGCTCGCGCTCGTCGGCGGGCAGGATATCGATGCCGTTCAGCGGCGCTTCTGGATTGCTGTCCAGGGCCTCGACGATCTGCTCGAGCGCCCGCGCCAGGTAACCCGCGAGACGCTGGGCGCCTAGCCCGCCAGCGACCAGGGCGGTGATGCGCAGGTCCTCGCCAAGGTCGTCGATATTGATCGTCAGTGGGTAGTTGGTGCGTTCTTCGGCGCCCAGCACCTGGATACCAGGGGCGATGTCGATGACTTCGGCAGCGTCGGCGGCATCGCTATGGCGATAGTTGAGGACGGTGTTGAACAGCGGCGCAGGCGCCGCCACCGCACTGCAGCGCTGGGCCAGTGCCAGCGGCGCCTGTTCATGGCCGAGCACGCCGGTCAAGCGCGTGTGAGTCGCCTGCAGCCCTTGGCGCACGCTGTGCTCGCCAACATCGATGCGCAACGGCAAGGTGTTGATGAACATGCCCAGCGCCTGTTCGCCGCCCTCGCCGGCCTCCATGCGCCCGAGCAGCACGGTGCCGAACACCACCGCCTCGCGCCCGGACAACTGGCCCAGGACCCGGGCCAGGCCCAGGTGAGCGATGGCCGCAGGGCTCACACCCAAGCGGCGTGCCTGGACGCGCAGGCGCAGGCTCAGCCCGCGCTCGAGGGTCAGGCGGGCTTCCTCCACGGCCTGATCCTCGACGTCGGCCACGCCGAAGGCCAGGGTAGGTTCGTCGATATCGGCCAGCATCGCGGTGAAGAACGCTTCATGCGCCGGCACGTCCAGCGCCTGGCGCGCCTGCGCAAGAAGGTTGCGAAACGGCACCGCCGGCCCAACCTGCTCGGCATTGCCAGCCAGCCAGACGCCGATCTCGCGGCGCACGATGTCGAGTGCGGTGTGGTCCATCACCGTGTGGTGGAACAGCAACAGGGCGACGACCTCCTCGCCTGTGCCCCGGGCATGCACCAGACGCAGCAGCGGTGCCTGGCGCAGGTCGAGGCGATAGTGGCGGGTGTCGTGCAACCGGCGCAATTGCGCCAGCGGCTCGTCCTGGCCAGGCAGTTGCAGTGCTTCGCGCACCAGCGGTGCTTCGCGCCAGACCACTTGCACCGGCTCGTCCAGGCGCTCCCAGTACATCGAGGTGCGCAGGATGTCGTGGCGCTGGATCACCCAGTCCAGCGCATCGGCGAAGGCATCCAGGTGTGCCTGGTCGGCAAAGCGCAGTTGTGCCTGCAAGAGATAGGGGTCGCCCGCATCGGCGGAGAGGTGGTGGTAGAGCATGCCCTCCTGCAGCGGCGCCAGGGGATAGATGTCCTGTACGTTGGCAGCGCCGCCGGGAATGCTGGCGACAATGCGGTCGATGGCCTGCTGGTCCAGGTCCACCAGCGGCAGCATCTGCGGGGTAATTTTGAACGCCGGGCTCAGCCAGTCGTCGTTCTGCCGGGCGAGCATCTCCAGCAACGCCGGCTTGTGTGCGGCCAATGCGTCCCACAGGGCGTCATCCAGGGCATCGTCGTCACCATGGACGACGAGGTCCTGATCGTCACGCTGAAGTCGGATCGCACGGGTGGAGAGCACAGCCATCAGTTCGCTGAAGCGCATGGGTAAGCATCCTGCTTTTGCCAGTCGGAAATGGCGCCACGCTAAAGGATCGGGGGTGCGAGGGGTGACAGGGTAAGGGGGGACAAAGCACGGACTGCCAAAACAGGAATAAGAATATGAATTCTTATTTCTTTTACGCGTGTGAAACTTCCTCTATAACGTTTCGAACTGTACAGCAGCCAACACCGGCCAACTGTTTGCAGCGCAACACCTGATCAACACCCCGCTGCGCTGGCAACACGGCCGTTGTCGCAGAAATCGCGGCAACCCGTTGATTCAAAAGGAATCGAAACTTCGGCACGACGATTGCTCAAGCAAAGTCCCCCGCTCACCCGAACAGGAGACTCGCCATGAGCACCCCCTTGAACGTCGTTGCCCTCTCCGGTGGTACTTCCCGCCCTTCGCGCACCCTGGCATTGACCGAAGCCATCCTCGCCGAGCTTGGCCAGCATCTGCACATCCGGCCGCACCTCATCGAGCTGGGCGATATTGCCCGCCCACTGGGTGCTGCACTGTGGCGTAGCGAACTGCCCGACACCGTCGAGCAGCAACTGCAGCACATCGAACAGGCGGACCTGCTGGTGGTGACCACTCCGGTCTACCGGGGCAGCTTCCCGGGGCACTTCAAGCACCTGTTCGACCTGATCGGCCAGGACGCCCTGGTGGACACCCCGGTATTGCTGGCAGCCACTGGCGGCAGCGAGCGCCACGCGCTGGTGCTGGATCATCAGTTGCGCCCGCTGTTCAGTTTCCTGCAGGCACTGACCCTGCCCATCGGCGTCTATGCCAGCCAGGCCGAGCTGCAGGACTATCGCGTTTCCAGTGATGCCCTGGCTGCGCGCATTGGCTTGGCCGCCGAACGTGCCGTACCGCTGTTCGCCCCTCACCATCAGCTGCGCAAGAGTGCCTGAGTGACCACCATGAATGCACCCGTGACACCCACCACGCGCCCGGCACTGGCCATTGCCCACGATCTGGCCGCCCAATTCGCCCTCACTGCTGTCGAACGCGACGAACGCGGCGGCACCCCCAAGGCCGAGCGCGATGCCCTGCGCGACAGCGGCCTGCTGTCACTGGCCATCCCCACGGCCTTCGGTGGCCAAGGGGCGACCTGGCGTGAAACCTTCGATGTGGTGCGTGAGTTCGCCCGGGTCGACAGCTCCATTGCTCACGTGTTCGGTTTCCACCACCTGATGCTGGCCACCGTGCGCCTGTTCTCACGCCCTGACCAATGGCAACCCTGGTTCGAACAGACTGCGCGCAAGCATTGGTTCTGGGGCAACGCCCTCAACCCGCTGGACACGCGCACCCAGGTCAAGCACTTCGAGGGGTGGTGCGAGTTTTCCGGCAAGAAAAGCTTCTGCTCCGGCGCCAGCGACTCGGAAATGCTCATCGCCTCGGCGGTGGACGAACGCGCCGGCGGCAAATTGCTGATCGCCGCAATCCCCAGTGGTCGTACCGGCATCAGCCTGCACGGTGACTGGGACAACATCGGTCAACGCCAGACCGACAGCGGCAGCGCCACCTTCGAAAGGGTGCGGGTCGAGCACAACGAACTGCTGCTCGATCCCGGCCCGCTGAGCACGCCGTTCGCCGCCTTGCGTCCGCTGATCGCGCAACTGCACTTCGCCAACCTGTTCCTGGGTATCGCCGAAGGCGCCTTCGACGAAGCGCGCCAGTACACGCTGAAGGAAAGTCGCCCCTGGTTCCGCTCCAGCGCCAGTGAGAGCCGCGAAGACCCCTATGTGCTGCGCCACTATGGTGAGTTCTGGGTCGGCCTGGAAAGCGTGCGCCTGCTGATCCGCCGCGCCTGCGACCAGCTCGATGCGGCCTGGGCCCTTGAGCACAACCTGAGCGCCGAGGCGCGTGGCGACCTGGCCCTGGCCATCGGTACCGCCAAGGTTGCCGCAACGCGCCATGGGCTGGACATCTGCAACCGTCTGTTCGAAGTCACCGGCGCCCGCGCCACCCATGCCTCACTGCGCTTCGACCGGCACTGGCGCAACCTCAGGACCCAGACCCTGCACGACCCGGTGGACTATCGCATCCATGAACTGGGCGAGTGGGCGCTGAACGACAAACGCCCTGCCCCGTCCTTCTATTCCTAAAGGCACGTCCATGCAATTGCTGACCCTCCCCCCTTCACCGTCATTGGCTACCTCGATCAGGGCGACCGCACAGGTCTTCGAAGACCCCAGGTCGCAGGCGCTGCTCGCCCACCTGCAACAGGTCGCTCCCAGCGAGGCCAGCGTCCTGATCATTGGCGAGACCGGCACGGGCAAGGAGTTGGTCGCACGCCACATCCACAACCTCAGTGCCCGCCGCGACGGCCCGTTCGTTGCGGTCAACTGCGGCGCGTTTTCCGAGTCGCTGGTCGAGGCCGAACTGTTCGGCCATGAGAAAGGCGCCTTCACCGGCGCTCTCGCGTCCAAGGCCGGCTGGTTCGAGGAGGCGAACGGCGGCACGTTGTTCCTCGATGAAATCGGCGACCTGCCGCTGCCCATCCAGGTCAAGCTGCTGCGTGTGCTGCAGGAACGCGAAGTGGTGCGCCTGGGGTCACGCAAGAGCATCCCGATCAATGTGCGCGTGCTGGCCGCCACCAACGTGCAACTTGAAAAGGCCATCAACGCCGGGCACTTTCGCGAAGACCTGTACTACCGCCTGAACGTCGTCACCCTCTCGCTGCACCCGCTGCGCGAGCGGCCGGGCGATATCCTGCCGCTGGCGCGCCACTTCATCCGCAGCTACAGCGAGCGCCTGGGCTACGGCCCGGTGGAACTGGCAGCCGACGCCCAGGCCAAGCTGGTGGCCTACAGCTGGCCGGGCAACATCCGCGAGTTGGAGAACGTGATTCACCACAGTCTGCTGACCTGCGGCGACGGCTTGATCCATGCCCGCGACTTGCGCCTGTCGAACCTGCGCCTGGAACGTCAGGACGATCTGCCTTCGCCGGCCTCTGCCAGCAAGGACGGCGGCATCGATGAACTGCTGCAGCAGGCGTTCAGCCGGCTGTACGAGGAGCAGCCGGGAGACCTGTACGAGAAGGTGGAGAATGCGTTGCTGCGCTCGGCCTATCACTTCTGCCATTACAACCAGGTGCATACCGCGCAGTTGCTGGGGCTGTCGCGCAACGTCACGCGCACGCGGCTGATCGCCATCGGTGAGCTGGTGGTGAACAAGCGCCGCGCACCGGAGCAGCCGTTGGACAACCGGATGGTGCGTCTGTCGATCTGAACGCTTCATTGCCGATGCCACCCACCGAGGCGCGCTTTTCGCGGGTAAACCCGCTGCTGCACGTAAATCTCGCCCCATGCCATTCGTCCACCTGATACCCGAACCCTGCCCGGCGGCTCCTTTGCCCGCCAGGCGGTTGCGATCAGCCCTGCAACGAGATGGCAATGACCAAGACCCGTTCCCGCAAAGCCCTGTATATAGGCCTGCCTCTGGCCCTGGTGGCCGCCCTGGGCAGTGCCGCCGGCTATTTCTACTGGCAACGCCAGGATGCTGGCTACCCGCACAAGATCGTCGAACAGGCCAACGCCCTGCATGAGCACATGCTCTCGTTCGACAGCCACATCACGGTGCCGCTGGACCTGGGCAGCACCGGCAACGAGATCGACAAGGACGGCCCGGGGCAGTTCGACCTGGTCAAGGCCAACCGCGGTCGTCTTTCCGGTGCGGCCCTCACAATCTTCGGTTGGCCGGAAATCTGGAACGGCCCGAACGCCCCGCACCGCCCTACCCCAGGCTTCGTCGACGAGGCGCGCCAGCAGCAGGAAGTGCGCTACAAGATCATCAGCGGCATGGTCCGCGACTTCCCCAACCAGGTCGGTATCGCCTATACCCCCGACGACTTCCGGCGCCTGAACGGCGAAGGCAAGTTCGCCATCTTCATCAGCATGCTCAACGCTTACCCGCTGGGCCATGACCTGTCGCAGCTCGACCTGTGGGCAGCACGCGGCATGCGCATGTTCGGTTTCAGCTACACCGGCAACAACGACTGGGCCGACTCCTCGCGCCCGCTGCCGTTCTTCAACGACACCGCCGACGCCCTGGGCGGCCTGTCGCCCTTGGGTGAACAGGCGGTCAAGCGCCTCAACGACCTGGGCGTGATCATCGACGTCTCGCAGATGTCGACCCTGGCACTGGAAGACGTCGTGCGCCTGAGCCGCGCGCCGATCGTGGCCTCGCATTCGGCGCCGCGGGCGCTGGTGGACATTCCGCGCAACCTGTCCGACAAGGAAATGCAGCTGATCAAGGACAGCGGCGGCGTGATCCAGGTGGTGGGCTTCGGCCAATACCTCAAGCCCCTGGGCAAGCCGGTGCTGGAAAAACTCGAGGCGCTGCGTGCGCGCTTCGACCTGCAACCCCTGCAGGGCCTGGCCAATGCCCTGATGCCGGGCGATGCGGTGATCGCCATCTGGCCTGAATCACGTTTCGGCGAGTACGCCAGCAGCCTGTACGGAATTCTTGAAGAAGAACCCAAGGCGACCCTCAAGCAGTACGCGGACGCCATCGACTACACAGTGAAGAAGGTGGGTATCGACCACGTCGGCCTCAGCTCGGACTTCAACGACGGCGGCGGCCTCGATGGCTGGAAGGATGTCAGCGAGATTCGCAACGTCACCGCCGAGCTGCTCAGCCGTGGCTACAGCGAAACCGATATCGCCAAGCTCTGGGCCGGCAACTTCCTGAGGGTCTGGGACCAGGTGCAAAAAGCCGGTCAACCTGTCGCTTCCACCCAACACTGATCAAGGCCTGCCCGCATGAGCAACCGTCGTACCTTTCTCAAGCAGGCCGGCCTGGTCGCCGCGAGCCTGCCGCTGCTGCCTGGCGCCCTGGCTGCAACCTCGTCGCCAGCAACGCTCACCGGCACGGACAAATGGCGCAACCTGCGCACGCTGTTCCCGCTGGACCCGGACATCGCCCACTTCGCCAACTTCCTGGTCACCGCCCACCCGCGGCCGGTGCAGGAAGCGATCGACCGCCACCGCGCCGACCTCGACCGCAACCCCGCCGCCCTGATGGACTGGGAAAGCCAGTACGAATGGCAGCGCGAGGACGAAGTGCGTGACTGGGCCGCACGCTATCTGGAGGTCGGTCCGCGGCAGATCGCACTGACCGGCAGCACCACCGAAGGCCTGGCCATGATCTATGGCGGCCTGCAGGTCGGCGCGAAGCAGGAGATCCTGACCACCGAGCACGAGCATTACTCCACCCACAAGACCCTGGCCTTCCGCACCCAGCGCGAGGGTACGCAGGTGCGCAAGATCCGCCTGTTCGACAACCCATGGGAAGTGTCCACCGACCAGGTGCTGACAACCCTGGAGCGCAATATCCGCCCAGAGACCCGCGTGCTGGGCATGACCTGGGTGCACTCGAGCAGCGGCGTCAAGCTGCCGGTCGGCGAGATCGGCGAACTGGTGCGCCGCCACAACCGCGACCGCAGTGAAGCCGAGCGCATCCTCTATGTGGTCGACGGCGTGCACGGCTTCGGCGTGGAGAACCAGCGCTTCGCCGACTTCAACTGCGACTACTTCATCGCCGGCACCCACAAGTGGATGTTCGGCCCGCGCGGCACCGGCATCATCTGCGCCGCCTCGACCGGCATGGATCACCTGACCCCCAGCGTCGCCACTTTCTCCCGCGATGAAGACTTCGCCACCATCATGACCCCCGGCGGCTACCACGCCTTCGAATACCGCTGGTCACTGGGCGAGGCGTTCAAGCTGCACCTGCAACTGGGCAAGGCCGATGTGCAGGCGCGTATCCACCAGCTCAACGCGCTGCTCAAGGAGCGCCTGCTCGAAGACCGCCGCATCGAACTGGTGACGCCGCGCAGCGCGCAGTTCTCGGCAGGCTTCACCTTCTTCCGCGTGCCCGGCAAGGACCCGGATGCCTTCGCCGCCAAACTGATCGCGGGCAAGGTGATGTGCGATGCCGTCGAACGCGACGTCGGCCCCGTCATCCGCCTGGCGCCAGGTTTGCTCAACGACGAACAGCAGATCGACCGGGTCATGCACCTGATTACCCAGCAACTTTGAACAAGGCATCTTCCATGAGCACACCTCTGCACCGCCTCACCCTGGCCGCCGTGCTGGCCGCCTGCAGCCTGCCGGCCCTGGCCGCGCAGCCGTCGGACAAGCCCGGCACAGTGTTCCGCGACTGCGCCAGGACCTGCCCGGAAATGGTCGTGCTGCCTGCCGGCACCTTCACCATGGGCACACCGCCCGACGAGATGGGCCGCCAGGACGACGAAGGTCCGCAGCACCCGGTGACCTTCGCCAAGCCGTTCGCCATCAGCCGCTTCCAGATCACCGCCGGTGAATGGGCCGACTACCAGAAGGCCACCGGCATCGTCATCGCCGACGGCGACGATCGGCCCGGACGGCGCTGCACCAACAGCAAGCCCAGCTACCCGCAAGGCCCTCGCCAGCCAGCGGTGTGCATGAGCTACGACGACATCGAGCACTATGTGGCCTGGCTGTCGAAGAAGACCGGCAAGCATTACGCCATGGTCAGCGAAGCCCAGCGCGAATACGCCGCACGCGGCGGCAGCACCGGCATGTTCCCGTTCGAGCCGGACGCCAACCTCGAGATCAGCAAGAACGCCAACGTCTACGGCCCCAAGGATGGCTACAGCTTCAGCTCGCCGGTCGGCAGCTTCCCGGCCAACGCCTTCGGCGTCTACGACATGCACGGCAATGTCTACGAATGGGTCGCCGACTGCTACCACGACAGCTATGTCGGCGCCCCCGCCGACGGCAGCGCGCGCACCGAGGCGAGCTGCACGCAAATCTCCATCCGTGGCAACGACTGGGGTGAAGCGCCGATCTTCTCGCGTTCGGGCAACCGCAACACCACGGTTCGCGACGACCGTGGCGACTGGCTCGGTTTTCGGGTAGTCCGCGAGCTCTGAGGCGCTACGCGGCGGTAAATTCTCCCACCCTCGGCTCGTTCTTATCGGTGTACTTGCGCAGGACTCGGGGCGCCCCACGCGGCGCCCCCACTCGACCATCCAAGGAACCGCAACCATGAGCCAGACCTCTTCGCCCGACAAAATCCACGACCTCATCGGCGTCGGCTTCGGCCCTTCCAACCTGGCACTGGCCATTGCCCTGGAAGAGCTCGCCGAAACCAACGGCCACGCCCTCGACGCGCTGTTCATCGACAAGCAGAGCGACTACCGCTGGCACGGCAATACCCTGGCTACCCAGAGCGAACTGCAGATCTCCTTCCTCAAGGACCTGGTCTCGCTGCGCAACCCCACCAGCCCCTACAGCTTCGTCAATTACCTGCACCAGAAGCAGCGCCTGGCCGACTTCATCAACCTGGGCACCTTCTACCCTTGCCGCCTGGAGTACAACGACTACCTGCGCTGGGCCGCCGAACATTTCGCCACCCAGGCGGTGTATGGCGAGGAAGTGCTGCGCATCGAACCGGAACTGCGTGATGGCCGGGTCGATCACCTGCGTCTGGTCTCGCGTGACCAGCACGGCCAGGAGCACCAGCGCCGGGCCCGCTCGGTGGTGGTCGGCAGCGGCGGCACGCCCAAGGTTCCCGATGCCTTCCGCCCGTTCAAGAACGACCCGCGCGTGTTCCACCACTCCCAGTACCTGAGTGCCCTGCAGCAACTGCCGTGCAACAGCGGCAAGCCCATGCGCATCGCCGTGATCGGGTCGGGCCAGAGCGCTGCCGAGGCATTCATCGACCTCAACGACAGCTACCCGTCGGTCAAGGTCGACATGATCCTGCGCGCCTCGGCACTCAAGCCTGCCGACGACAGCCCGTTCGTCAATGAAATCTTCGCCCCCGAGTACACCGACCTGGTGTTCAACCAGCCGCACGCCGAACGCGAGAAACTGATCGGCGAGTACCACAACACCAACTACTCGGTGGTCGACCTCGACCTGCTCGAACGCATCTACGGCATCCTGTACCGCCAGAAAGTCGCCCATCAGTACCGCCATGCCGTGCTGTGCCGACGCACCATCGAAACGGTGGTCGACACCGCCGAAGGTATCGAGCTGACCCTGCGCGACCTGGCCACCGACGTTCGCCAGACCCACCGCTACGACGCGGTGATCCTCGCCACCGGCTACGAGCGCCGCTCCCATCGCGAGCTGCTGGCTCCGCTGCAGCAGCACCTGAAAGACTTCGAGGTCGACCGCGACTACCGCGCCCTGGCCAGCCCCGAGTTCGGTGCCAGCGTCTACCTGCAAGGCTTCTGCGAAGCCTCGCATGGGCTCAGCGACACCCTGCTGTCGGTGCTGCCGTCACGTGCCGCAGAAATCGGTCAGTCGCTTTATCAGCATCTGGGCAAGCAGGCCAGCAACGCCCCCGCCGCGCTGCGCATGACCAGCGCCTGAAGACAGGAACCTTCCGATGAGCAAACAACCCCGTGGGGCCGTGCGTGAGCTGCTGACGCTGCTGCGGCCCTTCTGGCCGGTGGTCGCCCTGTCGATTGCCCTGGGCATGGTCGGTGGCCTGAGCGTCACCGCTCTGTTGGCCACCATCAACACCGGGCTGCACACCGAAGGTGGGCTGAGCCAGGGGCTGGTGCTGGGCTTCGTCGGGCTGTGTGCCCTGGCGTTGGTCAGCAGCATCCTCTCCGACATCGGCACCAACCAGGTGGGCCAGCACATCATCGCCAAGCTGCGCAAGGAGCTGGGCGAGAAGGTGCTGGCGGCACCGATCGAACAGATCGAGCGCTTTCGCAGCCACCGCCTGATCCCGGTCCTGACCCATGATGTGGACACCATCAGCGACTTCGCTTTCGCCTTCGCGCCACTGGCGATTTCGCTGACCGTCACCCTGGGCTGCCTGGGCTACCTGGCGATGCTGTCCTGGCCGATGTTCCTGATGATGCTGGCTGCGCTGGCCATTGGCATCGCCATCCAGTCGGTGGCGCAGTCCCGCGGTATTCGTGGGTTCATGGCGGCGCGCGATGCCGAAGACCAGTTGCAGAAGCACTACAGTGCAATCGCCGCCGGTGCCAAGGAGCTGCGGATCCACCGCCCGCGCCGCCAGCGCATGTTCCAGCACGGCATCAGCGACACCGCCGAACGGATCCGCGATCTGCAGACACGCTCGATCAACACCTTCGTGGTCGCCAAGAGCCTGGGCTCGATGCTGTTCTTCGTGGTCATCGGCCTGGCCCTGGTACTGCAATCGCTCTGGCCCAGTGCCGATGCCAGCGTCATGAGCGGTTTCGTGCTGGTGCTGCTGTACATGAAAGGGCCGCTGGAGCACCTGATCAGCACCCTGCCGATCATTGGCCGGGCGCGCATTGCCTTCCAGCGCATTGCCGAGCTGTCGGAGCGTTTCGCCACCCCGGAGCCTCACCTGTTGCTGGCCGACTCCGGTCAAGCCGCACCGCAGGTGCACAGCCTGGAATTGAGCGATGTCGGCTTTGCCTTCCCGGCGGTCGGCGATGCCCGCCCCTTCACCCTCGGGCCGGTCAACCTGAAGATTGCCCAAGGCGACATCGTGTTCATCGTCGGCGAGAACGGCTGCGGCAAGACCACCCTGATCAAGCTGCTACTGGGGCTGTATGCTCCCCAGCAAGGCCAGATCAAGGTCAATGGCAAGGCCGTGGATGCCGAATCGCGCGACGATTACCGCCAACTGTTCACCACGGTCTTCGCCGACTACTACCTGTTCGACGACCTGGTTCAGGGCGACCAGGCGATTCCCGAGGATGCCAACCAGTACCTAGAGCGCCTGGAAATCGCCCACAAGGTCAAGGTCAGCGATGGCCAGTTCAGCACCACCGACCTGTCCACCGGGCAACGCAAGCGCCTGGCGCTGGTCAATGCCTGGATCGAACAACGCCCGGTGCTGGTCTTCGATGAATGGGCCGCCGACCAGGATCCGACCTTCCGTCGCATCTTCTATACCGAGCTGCTCCCGGACCTCAAGCGCCTGGGCAAGACCATCATCGTGATCTCCCACGATGACCGCTACTTCGACATGGCCGATCAGCTCGTGAGGCTGGAAGCCGGCAAGGTCGTCGAGGAGCTGACACCCGCCTGAAAAAAACAGAACCGGATTTTTCCGGTTCTGCTGTGTGTGTGCGTCTCACTAGATGTAATGCAAATCATTATCTACAACATAATCATAGAGTCTGCCAATGCACGTCTTCCCTAACCTTCGCCCGTTGTCAAAGGCCATGCTTGTCCGGCGCCTCATGGCGTCCGGCTTGCCCGCCACCGCTGTCGGCATGATGCTGGCAGCGCCGATGGTTGCCCAGGCCCAGCAAGTGGTCTTCAACATTCCCCAGCAGGCGCTTGGTAGCGCGTTGATTGCGTTCGGGCAGCAGAGCCAGTGGCAACTGCTGTACTCTCCCGACCAGATCAGCGGCCTGCGCAGCACCGCAGTCAAGGGTTCGCTGGAGCCCGATGCCGCGTTGCGCCAATTGCTCGGCGGCACGGGCCTTGGCTACAGCATCAACGGCACCACAGTGACCATCAGCGGCCGTAGGGAAGGCGGCGCGGTGGAACTGGGGGCGACCAACGTCAACGCTGGCGTGCTGGGCGAGACCACCGAAGGCACAGGCTCGTACACCACAGGCTCGATGAGCACGGCGACCAAGTTGCCGACGTCGCTGCGCCACACGCCGCAGTCGGTCACGGTGCTGACCCGCCAACGCATGAACGACCAGAACATGCAGACCCTCGAAGACGTCTCGCTGTACACCCCTGGCCTCACCCTGCGCAAGACCGGCGGTGAACGTCCGACCTTCTATTCACGCGGCACCTCGGTCGACAACATCATGATCGACGGCCTGCCAGTGGCCTACGATACCGACACCCTCGGCACCTCGATGCTGTCGATGTTCGATCGCGTGGAAGTGGTGCGCGGCGCCTCCGGACTGATGGTTGGTGCCGGCAACCCGTCGGGGACGTTGAACCTGATCCGCAAGCGACCAACCATCGAGCCGCAGATGTCGATCACCACCAGCGCAGGCTCGTGGAACAACTTTCGTACCGAACTCGACGCCAGCAGCAAGCTCAACGACAGCGGCAGCGTACGGGGTCGCGCCGTCGTCGCGCTGCAGGACAAGGACAGCTTCGTCGACGACTACAGCAACAAACGTCAGTTGATGTACGGCATCACCGAGTTCGACCTGACCGAGGACACCACCCTCACCCTGGGCGGCTACTACAACCGCGAGGACAACCCTGGCGCCGATTGGTCCGGGCTGCCGACCTACGCCAACGGCAACTTCCTGCCGATCTCTCGCTCGCACCGCATGAGCCCGTCCTGGACCTACTGGGACAAGAAGAACAAGAGCGTCTTCGCCGAGATCGAGCACCACTTCGACAATGACTGGAAGCTGCGCCTGAACACCACCTGGCTGCGCGGTGAGATGGACATGCTCGGTACCAGTTTCTATCGCCTCGACCAGGCGGCCGACACCCTGCAGCTCAACGTAGGCCGCTACACCTACGAGCACACCCAGAAGAGCGTCGATGGCTATGTCAGTGGCCCGTTCAGCCTGTTCGGTCGCACCCACGAACTGGTGCTCGGTGGCAGCTACCGCCACGACCGCACCGACGACGGCCCTGGCGGCGGCCCGCTGGGCACCTTCGATTACCCGGTCGATCCGCTGTCGTTCGATTTCGGCTCGGTGCCCAAGCCCGAGATCGACTTCAACTGGTCGCGCAAGGGCAAGGTCGAGCAGTCCAGCACCTACGCCACCGTTCGCTTCAACCTCCAGGACGACCTCAAGCTGACTCTCGGTTCGCGCCTGGACTGGTATGAATACGAACAGCAGACCCAATCCGGCCAGTACGCCTTTGGCGGCAGCTCCAAGGCCACCCGCGAGTTCACGCCCTATGCCGGCGTGGTCTACGACCTGAACGACACCTACTCGGTGTACGCCAGCTGGACGCGTATCTTCAAACCACAGGTATCCCGCTCGGCCACCGGCTCCATACTCGACCCGGTCACCGGCACCAACTACGAGACCGGGATCAAGGGCGAATACTTCGGCGGCGCCCTGAACGTGAGCCTGGCCTACTTCCAGTTGAACCAGGAGAACCTCGCCACGGCCCTGCCACAGTCGTCCTGCCCGGACCTCTCCGACGGCTGCTACGAGGCGGCGGGCGAAGTCGAAACCAAGGGCGTCGAGCTGGAAGTGCAAGGCATGCTCGCCGAGGGCTGGCAGGCGTCGGTCGGTTACACCTATGCCGCCGACAAGTACGCCAAGGAAACCGGTACTCAACAGAAGGGCGACCGCTTCGACAGCGACACCCCTTACAACCTGTTCAAGGTCAACACCGTGTACCAGTTGCCGGGTGACCTGAACCAGTGGAGCATCGGTGGCGGCTTCCGCACCCAGAGCCGGGCCTATACCAGCTTCGGTGTGCAGCAGGGCGGCTACAGCGTGACCGACCTGATGACCGCCTACCGGATCAACAAGCACTTCACCGTGCAAGGCAACCTGAACAACGTGTTCGACAAGCGCTACTACCAGAACATCAGCAACCCGGCCGGGGCCAACATCTTCGGCGATCCGCGCAACTTCACCGTCACCATGAGGTGGACGCTGTAACCTCTGCACCCTCGGGCCTGCCAGCCAGGCCCGATCTACTCTGGCGCGATCGAAACGCCCACCACACGAAGCAATCACCCGCCATTCATGACTCCAGGTCAAAAGACCTTGCCCCCCGCCGCTCTTAATCAACCCCGCTGCAACCTTCAAACTGCTCCCCACTCGAATGGTCGATGTGTCCAGGCGCCAGCGCCTCCCGATCGATCCCGAATTCCCCTATAGCAGGAGCAGATCCATGAGCATTCCATCCTTCGGCCTCGGCACCTTCCGCCTCACCGGCCAAGCCGTCATCGACTCGGTCAAGTCCGCGCTGGAGCTGGGCTACCGGGTCATCGACACTGCGCAGATCTACAAGAACGAGGCCGACGTCGGCCAGGCCATCGCCGAAAGCGGTGTGCCTCGTGAGGAGCTGTTCATCACCACCAAGATCTGGACCGACAGCTATGCTGCCGACAAGCTGATCCCCAGCCTGCGCGAGAGCCTGGCCAAGCTGCGCACCGATCATGTCGACCTGACCCTGATCCACTGGCCCGCCCCAGGCAACGGTGTCGAGCTGCGCGAATTCATGGGCGCCCTGGCCGAAGCCAAGAAGCTCGGCCTGACCCGCCAGATCGGCATCTCCAACTTCAACATCGAGCTGACCCGCCAAGCCATCGATGTAGTTGGCAAGGGCGAGATCGCCACCAACCAGATCGAGCTCAGCCCCTACCTGCAGAACCGCAAGCTCACTGCTTTCCTCAAGGAACAGGGCATCGCCGTCACGTCGTACATGACCCTGGCCTACGGCAAGGTGCTCAAGGACCCGGTACTGGCCAAGATCGCTGCCAAGCACAAGGCCACGGTGGCCCAGGTCGCCCTGGCGTGGGCGCTGCAACTGGGCTATGCCGTCATCCCCTCCTCCACCAAGCGCGAGAACCTGGCCAGCAACCTGCTTGCCCGTGACCTGCGCCTGGATGAAGCGGACATGGCGCAGATCGCAGACCTGGAGCGTAATGGCCGCGAAGTCAGCCCGGACGGCCTGGCGCCGGCCTGGGACTGATCCCTCGCCGTACTTGGGCGTCGACTGCGGTCGACGCCACACCCGACATTCCTGAATTCGCCATAACCCGGAGTTTCCGATGAGCGCGCTTTCCCCTAAACGGGTCCTGTTTGCCCTGGCCATCGGCGCCTTCGGCATCGGCACCACCGAATTCGCCCCCATGGGCCTGCTGCCGGTCATTGCCGAAGGTGTCAACGCCAGCATCCCCACTGCCGGCATGCTGGTCACCGCCTACGCCATCGGCGTGATGGTCGGCGCACCGATCATGACCCTGCTGTTCAGCCGCTTCGGCAAGCGTGCTGCACTGATGATGCTGATGAGCATCTTCACCGTCGGCAATCTGCTGTCGGCGCTGTCGCCGGACTACTACACCCTGCTGGCCTCGCGCCTGATCACCAGCCTCAACCACGGCGCATTCTTCGGCCTGGGCGCGGTAGTCGCGGCCAGCGTGGTACCCAAGGACAAGCAGGCCAGTGCCATTGCCACCATGTTCATGGGCTTGACCATCGCCAATATCGGCGGCGTACCGGCCGCCACCTGGATCGGCCAGCAGATCGGCTGGCGCATGGCCTTCGCCGGCACCGCCGTGCTCGGTCTGATCGCCATCAGTGCCTTGTGGTACGCCCTGCCCAAAGGCGAGCGTGGCAGCGTGCCGCATGTGCGCAAGGAACTGGCGGTGATCGCCCGCCCCAGCGTGCTGCTGGCGATGGCCACCCCGGTGCTCGGCGCAGGCGCCATGTTCACGCTGTACACCTATGTGGCCCCGGTGCTTGCGGAATTGACCGGTGCCTCCAATGCGTTCGTCACACTGGGCCTGGTGCTGATCGGTGTCGGTTTCACCCTCGGCAACAGCCTTGGAGGTCGTCTGGCCGACTGGTCGCTGGACGGCGCGGCACGGATCTTCCTCGGTACCCTGGCGGTGATCATGCTGCTGATGCCGTTGGTGCTGGGTAGCCATGTCGGTGCTGCGCTGGCCCTGCTGGTCTGGGGAGTATTCACCTTCGCCGTGGTGCCGCCGCTGCAGATGCGGGTGATGATCGCGGCGGCCGAGGCCCCAGGCCTGGCCTCGTCGATCAACGTGGGGGCATTCAACCTTGGCAATGCGGTCGGTGCCGCACTGGGCGGCGCGGTGATCAGCCTGGACCTGGGCTACGCCGCGGTGCCGATGGCCGGCGGTTTGCTGTCGGCGGCCGCGCTGCTGCTGGTATGGCTGGATGGACGCAACAAGGTGGCGAACAGCACCATCAGCGAAGCGCTGTAAGCGCGGTACAGGGCTCTTCGGAGGGGGACTACAGGTAATGGGGAAACGCTGAACCGCGTCTTCTGCCAGTATCGAATGGCCCCTCTTCAGGACCTTCGCCATGCCACCTGCTGATGTTTTCCTGCGCGGCCAGCGCTATGATGCTCCTCATGCACACAGCCCCTTCGTGGCTGACCGGAGGTACATCACGATGACCGCAAAAGCCAGGAAAGTCTCCGAACCTGAGCTCGACGCCCTTGAGCAGACAGTACCCGAGCATGCCCGTGAGGCGACACTCAGCGCCTATCAGCGCGCCCTGCAGATGAGCCAGCAGGGGGTGCTGACCACTGACGACGGCGAACTGGTCAGGGTCAGCGCGGATGGCGCCCGGACCGTCCTGGCCAAGGCCGGCCCACGGCGCAGGGTCAAGCTCGGCGAGGTTGTCACCGTTCGCAAGGTCGACGACAGCAGCGCCAGTGAGCGTGCCTAGGCTGCGGGTCTTTGCCGGTCCGAACGGCTCCGGCAAGAGCACCATCAAGGCAAGCCTCCCCGCCGCACTGACCCGCCTCTTCGTCAATGCCGACGAGCTGGAAACCCAGGCCAAGGCCAGCGGCTTCATCGACCTCTCCCTCTTCGGCATCCAGGCCACGCTGCCTGACTTGCTGGCGTTCCACCTCGAGCATCCCTTGATCATCAGCAAGCGACTTGCCGGGCAGGTCGGGCGACTGGGGCTCGAGGAGCAGCGGATCGACTACCGTGCGGTACGCATGGATGCCTACTTCGCCTCGGTCATCGCCGATTTCATCCGCCAGCGCCTGCTCGAAGCCAGGGCCAGCTTCACCTTCGAGACCGTCATGTCCCATGGCAGCAAGATCGAGTTCATGCGCCAGGCGCAAGCCAGTGGCTACCGCACCTACCTCTACTTCGTCTCGACGGAGAACCCGGAAATCAACATCGACCGGGTGGCCATCCGTGTCCGCCAGGGCGGGCATCCGGTCAGGCCGGACCTGGTGCGCAGTCGCTATGGACGTTCGCTCGACCTGTTGCCGGAGGCCATCGCCGCCAGCAACCGGGCGTATGTATTCGACAACTCGCAGCAGAGCGCGCTATGGCTCGCAGAGATCACCGATGGCACGCAGCTGGAGTATCGCACCGAGGAGATCCCGGACTGGTTCTTTGAGGCCTATGTGGACGAAGTCGAACCCTGAGGCTGGTCCATGCATTATTCCACTTGCCGCAATTATGAACTGCCGCTTGCACTGATTCCCAGCGAACACGCTTGAGCCTACGCTTCATCCATCAGGCCACTTCTTCCGGGCCTGCACATGAGGAGTCCCGCGATGTCCCGCCCACCATTGCCCCCGTTCACCCGCGAAACCGCTATCGAGAAAGTCCGCTTGGCCGAGGATGGCTGGAACAGCCGCGATGCGGCCAAGGTTGCCCTCGCCTACACCCTCGACACTCGCTGGCGTAACCGGGTCGACTTCGCCACCAACCGCGACGAGGCACAGGCCTTCCTGACCCGCAAGTGGAATCGTGAGCACGAATACCGCCTGATCAAGGAGCTCTGGGCCTTCACCGAAAACCGCATCGCCGTGCGCTATGCCTATGAGTACCGCGATGACAGCGGCCAGTGGTACCGCGCTTATGGCAACGAGAACTGGGAGTTCGCCGCCGATGGTTTGATGCAGAACCGTCACGCCAGCATCAATGAGATGCCGATCACGGAAGAAGAACGCCAGTTCCGTTGGCCGCTGGGGCGTCGTCCGGATGACCATCCGGGGCTGAGCAGCTTCGGTTTCTGATCTTGCAGACGCATTCGCCCAGGCCTGTCGTGACAGGCCTGGGCGAAGTGCTTTTACGGTATTCAACCGTACAGGTAGTTGATGTCCTTGAGCGCCAGCGGTGGCACCTGGCCAAGCAGGTAATCGCGCAGCTTGCTCATCTGCCGGGCCTTGGGGCTGGCCTTGAGCCAGGTCATGTAATAGCCATCGCCAGTCGCCACGGCCTGCTTGAAGGGTGTGATCAGGCGCCCGGCGGCCAGGTCGGCACTGGCCAGTGCCAGATCGACCACCGAAATGCCCAGCCCTTGCTGGGCTGCGGAGATCCCTTGGTCAAGGGTGTCGAACACCTGCCCTTGATCGATGCTGATGTCCAGGGCATCGACCCGCGCCAACCAGCGCCGCCAATCACGGCGGTCGGACGAGGGATGCAGGAATTCACAGTCGCGTAGCACCGACAAGTCTGGCTCAGGATCCTTGAGGTAGTCGGGGTGGCAGACCGGAATCAGCCATTCATCGAACAGCTTCAAGCTCTCCACATCGGCAGGGAAATTGCCGCTGCCCAGCAGGATGGCGCAATCGTAGGGCTCGGAATAGAAATCTACCGTGTCGATGTCCATCCACACGCTCGACAGTTGCACGCTGCAGCTGTCGTCGATCTTCTTGAAACCGTCCAGTGCCTTGAGCAGCCAGCGCACGGTGAGCGTAGAGGCGGCTTTCAGGCGCAGGCCGTAACGGTCCTGGCGCAACAATGCGCAAGCATTCTCGATGATCTTGAAGCCGACCTTGAGCTCCTGGGCCAGCAACCGACCGTGCTCGGTCAAGCGCAGCTTGGGGCCACGGCGCTCGAACAGGTCGCAACCGAACATGGCTTCGAGGGTCTTAATGTGGTGGCTTACCGCCCCTTGGGTCAGGGCCAGTTCTTCCGCTGCGCGGGTGAAAGAGCCGTAACGAGAAGCCACTTCGAAGGCACGCAAGGCGTGCAGGGCTGGAATCCGTTCTGACATCGTCGCCGTCCAAAGCATGAGTGAAACTAATAGTAGGTCATAGTTCCAGGCGTTTTACAACCTTGGGAGGTTCTTCGAAAATGCCGTTAAATAACAATTACAGCTAACCAACACGCCGCGATAAGGCAGAAAAACCACCTTATAGAAACTTCCTGGGGAAACCATGTTTACGGGTTATGGAAACTGCTATCGCCTGGATGCGCTAGAGCTGGCCGATGAACATGTTCGGAACAGGCAGCATTGGACGTACAAGACCATAGAGCACTTCAAGGAAATCCTCGGCAACCCCGGCTTTCCCTGCCTCTTCGGACGCAAGGCAGTCGCTGCCGCCACCTGCCACATCATTTTCGCCCGCGCCGATGATCCGGCCAATGATATCGCCCGCGGTCTCGCCGACTACGTCAGTACCATCGCGCCGATCCCGCTCAAGCAGCGCATCGGCAACCCGCTGCTGGTGTTTCTGGAAACGACCACCGACGCAACGCTGGCCGAACAGCAGGCCCTGGCCTGGAAGATCCTCCAGCAGGTGCACGCCCGCGATCCTCAGCCTTGGCCACAGGATGTGCCACGCGACCCGCATGACACTCAGTGGTCGTTCTGCTTTGCAGGCATGCCACTGTTCATCAACATGAGCTTTCCCGCCCATCGCCAGATGAAAAGCCGCAACCTGGGCAACAGCATCGCCTTCGTCATCAACCCACGGGAAAGCTTCGACGAAGTGGCCAGTGCAGGCACCGAAAGTGGTCAGCGCATCCGCGCTCGGATACGTGAGCGGGTTGCGCAGTACAACGACGGGGTCATCCCCGACAGCCTGGGGTTCTTCGGCCAGGACGACAACTTCGAATGGAAGCAGTACCAACTCCAGGAAGCCGGCTCGCTCAACCCGTCGCGCTGCCCCTTCCATGCCGCTGCAACGCCTGAAAACCAGATCGAGAACTGAATGTGAATACCGCACTGACTGCTACCTACGCCCTCACCGTCCTGCTGCTGATCGCCACGCCAGGCCCGGTAGTGGCGCTGATCGTCAACACCGCTGCCGCCTCCGGTTCGCGCAAGGCCCTGTTCACCGCCGTCGGCACCAACTGGGCGTCACTGGTGCTGATTGGTGCTGCCGCCTGGATCATCATGACCAGCGCCGCCATCGACAAAGCCTGGCTCAGCGGCATGAGCCTGCTGGGCTGCCTGTTCATCGGCTACATCGCCGTGGGCACGTTGCGCGAAGCACTGCAGCCGCAACCGCCGAAGCACGCCGCCGAAACCGTCGAAACGCCGCGCAGCGCCGGCCGAGGCGGCTTGCTGCAAGGTTTCATGGTGGGCATTTCCAACCCCAAGGACATCATCTTCTTCATCGCCTTCTTCCCGCAGTTCATCCAGGTCACTGAATCCTTCGAGAAGAGCATGGTGGTGCTGTCGCTGCTGTGGATCGCCATCGACTTCGCGGTGCTGAGCCTCTACATCTTCGCCATCGGCAAGATCGCTTCGCAGCGCAGCAACCGCCTGATCAGCCTGGCCTCTGGCGTCGCCCTGCTGCTGATCGCCGCGGGCGGCCTGCTCTACAACCTCAAGGAGCTGGCCGCCTGAGCCCGCCCGATTCCCAGGAGCGCCCATGACACCGATCGACATCACCCCGGACGTGGGCAGCGCCATTCCCCTGCGAGAAGACTACCAGCGCTTCCTGCTGCTCGGCGGACGCCGCGCGCCGCATACCCTTTACGTGCACGAGCGCGGCTACCGCTCCGACGCCATCAATACCGATGCCTTGGGCCTGCGCTACAGCCACTGCGCCGGCAAGCGCTTTTCACTGGCCGAGCGCGGCGGCGCGGCGCGCATCAACCTGCTGGTGGGCGGCTCTACTGCGCTGGGTATCGGCGCCAGCTCCGATGAACACACCGTGGCCTCCTACCTGTCGATGCTCACTGGCGAGATCTGGTTGAACCTGGCCGGCTGCGGCCTGAACGCCACCCAGGAGCTGCTGATGTTCCTCAGCCACCAGCATCGCCTTGGCCAGATCGGCCATGTCGTGGTACTCAGCGGCCTCAACACCTTGGCCCAGGAAGGGCTGGGCGAAATTCTTTCAGGTGACCAGGAACCTGAAGGGGCCCGGCCATACCAGCGTTTTCTCAACAGCTTCAACGAGGGCGTGCAACTGGCCAAACCCGGACGGGCCTCGTTCTGGCAGCGTCTGGGGCAAAGCCTGGCGCCCCGTCGTTCGGCGCCAGCGCTCTGGGCCTGGCCGCTGTCAGCGCCGGAAAAGCGCCTGCTTCGCGCCGCCGATTGCATCGGCCGTACCCTGTGCCAATGGGAGCGATTACTGGCCGACAGCCACACCTCCCTGACGTTTATCCTGCAGCCATTGCTGCCCTGGTGTCGCGAGCAGTTGCCCGTCGGCGAGCAGGCCATGCTCGCGGCGCTGGACCGTCAGCCGGGCAACTTCGACCGGCTGCTGGAGGGTGTCTACGACAGCGAACTGCATTCAACCTTCTTCCGGCGCATCAAGAGCCAGGCGCAGAGCGTACCCTGCTATGACATGAACGGTATGCTCAGCAGCTCACCGGTGTTCAACGAACATCTGTTCATCGATCGCCTGCATTTCAACGACCTGGGCAACAATGCCCTGGCCAAGGTAATCACCGCGAAGCTGGGGTTGGCCCAGGAAAAGTACGCCAACCGCAAGGTCACGCCTTTCAAGCTCGTCTGACAGTCGACAAAGCCTCTTTCGACAGCACCTCGGGATGGCTAGAATAGCCCTTCACCGCTCCCGGTCGCCCGAGGCAAACGCGAATTCGTCATGAACACCCCTGCTGCCCAAACGCTTCTGGTTCGTCCCACTTGGGCGCCAGCCTGCGAGGCCCACTCGTGAGTCCAGCCGTCTTCCTTTCGGGCTTGTTCGCAGCGCTGACGCCGCTTGCCGCCCAGGCGCTCGACGTTCGCATCGATCCCCATGCCGATCTTCTCTACCGCCAGGCATTGCCATTGCTCGAGCAGGCCGACACCGAGGATGACAGCCCCAGCCCACTGCGCACAGCCGAGACCAATGATCCGGAGCTCAGCCGCCAGGGCCAGGCCATGGCCCGCACATTGCCAACGGCGGTAGCGCTACTGGAAAAGTCGGTTGCCTTGGGCCATCCCGTAGCGCAGTACCGCCTGGCGCTGTATTACATGACTTACCTGCCTGCCGGGAAAATTGCCGACGCTGCCTGCCCCTTGCTCGAAGCCAGCCTGCGCCAGGGCTTCGCCCCGCCAGCGACAGCAATTGCTAACTGGTGCCCGTCCTACAACCATACTCCCGCCTACCGCGAGGCGCTGGAAGCCATTCCGAGCATGGCGACCCTTTACGCCGCCTACTATCCGCAACCGGCCACTCGACTGGCTTGCAACCGCAGTCGCCCGCAAGGCCTGGAACTGCAATGGGGGCGTCAGCGCGACTACCAGGCGGAGGTCTACCGCCTGCTCGGCGAGCTCGACCCGCAACGGCGTCAGGCTTTTCTCCAGAAGGCGGTGGAGATCAACGGTTGCGTGGCGGCCCAGCAGCGGCTGACCAGCAATCGCTGACCGCACGACCGCTGAGCATTCAGCTGGCAAATACCGGGTATTCCAACATTTAATTTGTGGATGCCAGGGCCTCGCCCCTATGCTGTCCGTGCATCCCCTGCGCCGCACCGGACGGTGCGGTTCACGGCACGGGGAGAGAACAACAAGTCGAGACTGTCCATGTCGAATCACTCCTACTTCGCCCCCCACGGTGGGCACCCGGCTCAAACCGAGCTGCTGACTGACCGTGCCATGTTCACCGAGGCCTATGCCGTCATTCCCAAGGGCGTGATGCGTGACATCGTCACCAGCCACTTGCCGTTCTGGGACAAGATGCGCATGTGGGTCATCGCCCGCCCACTGACTGGTTTTGCCGAAACCTTCTCGCAGTACATCGTCGAAGTCGCCCCTGAAGGCGGCAGCGAACGCCCTGAGCTGGACCCGAATGCCGAAGCCGTAGTGTTCGTCGTCGAAGGCGAGATCGACATCACCGTCGAAGGCAAGCACCACACCCTGGTGCCCGGTGGCTACGCCTTCCTCGCACCAGGGGCCGAGTGGAGCCTGCGCAACAACAGCAAGGCCAACGTCACTTTCCACTGGCTGCGCAAGCACTACCAGAAAGTCGAAGGCCTGGCGGTTCCCGAATCGTTCGTCACGCACCGCGATAACGCCACGGTCATCGAGATGCCGGGCACCGAAGGGCGCTGGGTCACCACTCGCTTCGTCGACATGGCCGACATGCGTCACGACATGCACGTCAACATCGTGACCTTCCAGCCAGGCGGCGTGATTCCGTTTGCTGAAACCCACGTCATGGAACACGGCCTGTACGTGCTCGAAGGCAAGGCGGTATATCGCCTCAACCAGGACTGGGTGGAAGTGGAAGCCGGTGACTTCATGTGGCTGCGTGCGTTCTGCCCACAAGCCTGCTACTCGGGTGGTCCAGGGCCGTTCAGCTACCTGCTGTACAAGGACGTGAACCGTCACGTGCACCTGACGCTCAATCCGCAGCGCTGAGGCGCCCACCTGCATCAACCGATTGGGGTTGGCCACGGCCCTGATCGGCGCAACATCATCTTCATGATCGTTCTGCCTGTTCCCGCGCATACTAGAGTGACCCTCTGCGTGGAGCCTGAACATGCCGCAGCTCCTGACCCGAATTCGCCTCGCCATGCTCTGCGCACTTGTCCTGCCGACGCTTGCGTTGTCTGCCGACAACTGGCGCCTCACGCACCAGGAAAGCGGCATCGACATTTATCTTGGCGACGTCCAGGGTTCGCCCTACCAGCAATTTCGCGGCGTTGTCCGGATCAAGGCCAGTGTCCGCACCCTGAGCGATCTTCAGGAAAACCTGCGTGTCGCCTGCAAGTGGTTGTACGCCTGCGCACAGATGCGCCTGCTGGAAGTGGATGGCGACAGCACCTGGGTCTACCTCACCACCGAGCTGCCCTGGCCGGCGCAACCCCGGGACATGGTCCTGCGCGTACGTACCGAGCGGCTCGACGACGGCTCACTGATTCGCAGGCTCGGCGCTGACCCGGACAAGTTGCCGGAGGCCCCCGGCTTCATTCGCGTGCGCCAATTGCAAGGTGAGTGGATCATGCACCCGCTGGCCGAACGTGATACCGAGGTCACCTATCGGCTGCAGGCCGATCCTGCCGGTGATGTACCGGGCTGGCTGGCCAATCGGTTTGTGGTCGATGCGCCAATGGTCACGCTGAAAACGCTCAGAGCGGTGGCCGAGCGCCAACCCTGACGCTCCTGGCTGAAGCGGTTTAGGAGCGTTCCTACACGCACTTCGGAGCGTCTGCGCCCCTCACCCATCCTTGATGCCCTACCCTGTGCACCTTGCCAACAAGGAGGTGCCATGCGCGCATTTGTTCTCAGTTGCTTCATGCTGCTGGTTGCAGCCCCTGCCACGGCCAAAGAGCAACCCCCTGATCTGACCCCTGTCCACCTCGGCGTCGGCGGCCAGGCCGTCATCTACAACCTGCCGCTGACCGTCGCGCTGGAACAGGGCTATTTCCGCGATGAAGGTCTCGATGTGAAGGTCATCGACTTCACTGGTGGCGGCAAGGCGGCACAGGCGCTGGTGGCCGATGCCGTGCAGGTAGTCAGTGGCGCCTACGAGCACACCTTGCGTCTGCAGGCTCGCGGCCAGGCACTTCAGGCCTTCGTGCTGGCAAGCGAGAGCCCGCAGCTCGCCATGGGCATCTCCACCAGAACCCTGGCGAACTACAGCTCGATCGCAGACTTGCGAGGCAAGACCATCGGCATCAGCGCGCCCGGCTCCTCGACCCAGATGCTCGCCAACCGCGTGCTGGCACAAGGAGGGCTCAGCACCGAGGACGTTGCCTTTGCCACCGTCGGCACTGGTGCGACAGCAGTACAGGCGATGCTGAGCGGCAAGATCCATGCGCTGGTCAACGCCGAACCCTTGATCAGCCTGCTGGAGCAACAACAGGCGATACGCCTGATCGCAGATGCGCGCACCCCCGCCGGCACCGCGGCGCTGTTCGGCGGCCCCATGCCGGCTAACACCCTCTATGCCAAAAGCACCTATATCCAGAACAACCCACAGACCGTTCAGGCCCTGACCAATGCCATGCTCAAGGCGCTGACCTGGCTGCACGACGCCACGGATGCGGAAGTCGCCGACCTAGTGCCGACACCCTACCTGATGGGTGATGCAGAGCTTTATCGCCAGGCGTTTCGCAACATCCAACCATCCCTCAGCGTGAACGGTCGCTTCCCTGCAGAGGGGGCACGCAACGCTTTGCAGGCGTTGCAGAGTTTCGACCCGGCCATGGCCCAACGCCAGATCAACCTCCAGGCGACATGGACCAATCAGTTCGTTGACCAAGCCACGCAACCATGACCTCCACACTCGCTCTGGAAATGCTCGACGTGGAAGCGCGTCACGATCACTTGCTGGCATTGGCACGGGTCGACCTGACTGTACGTGAAGGTGAATTCGTCTGCGTATTGGGCCCTACCGGTTGCGGCAAGTCGACCCTGCTCGACCTCGCCGCAGGCCTCAAACCGGCCTACAGCGGGCAGATCCGCTGCCATGGCAAGCCCTTGGTCGGGTTGAACCACCACGCTTCCTACATGTTTCAACACGATGCGCTGTTGCCGTGGCGCACAGCGCTCGACAATGTGAGCCTTCCCCTGCAACTGCGTGGTGTGAACAAGCAACACGCCAACCAACACGCCGCGTGTTGGTTGAGGCGAGTCGGGCTGACCGACGTTCCCGATCGCTACCCTCACCAATTGTCTGGCGGCATGCGCAAACGTGTCGCCCTTGCCCAGGCGCTGATCCACGACACTTCGCTGCTGCTCATGGATGAGCCCTTCGCCGCGCTGGATGCCCAAACGCGTCAAGCGATGCAGCAATTGCTGCTCGAATTGTGGGACGAACAACGCAAGTCGGTCTTGTTCGTCACCCACGATCTCGACGAAGCCATCACCCTCGCCGACCGCGTACTGGTTTTCAACGCCGGACCTGCATCCCGGTGCATCGAAGACATTCGAATACCCCTGCCACGCCCACGCGACACGATGTCACTACGCAAGAATCCCGAGTCCGCAGCTCTGTACCAGCGTCTATGGCACACGCTGGGGCACCTGCCTCCCGCCACTACAATCGCCCGAGACTGACATGTCGTGGACCACCCTCTGGCTACTACGCGCCGCCCTCCTGCTCGCACTGTTCTCCTTCTGGTCATGGCTGGCTGCCGACGAAGAGCTGGCGTTCTTTGTCGGTCACCCACACGCAGTCTTGCAGCAACTCTGGCGCTGGCTGAGCACGGGCAACGGTTCGCTGGAGCTGTATTGGCAAGATCATCTGCTGACTACGCTGAACTTTCCCGGCACGCTCTACCCTCACTTGCTGGTCACACTGACCGAAACGCTCCTGGCCTTTTTGCTAGGGCTCACCTCAGGCCTGGCACTCGGTCTCTGGTTAGGGCTCACGCCCACGCTGGCGCGGGTATTGTCGCCGTTCATCAAGGCTGCCAATGCGGTCCCCAGGGTGGTGCTGGCGCCCTTGTTGGTGATGTGGCTGGGGCTGGGCATCGCCTCGAAGGTCGCGCTGGGCATCACATTGGTATTCTTTGCGGTCTTCTTCAACGTCTACCAGGGCGTGCGCGAGGTAAGTCCTGCGCTGTTGGCCAACGTAAGATTGCTTGGCGCCAACCGCTGGCAACTCATTCGTATCGTCTATCTGCCTGCCGCCCTGGGTTGGGTGTTTTCCAGCCTGAACACCGTCATCGGCCTGGCATTCGTCGGGGTCGTGGTCGGTGAATACCTGGGATCGACACGCGGAATTGGCTACCTCATCCTGCAAGCCGAGGCCACCTTCGACGTCAACACCGTGCTGGCGGGCATCATCGTTCTCACCTGCTGCGCCCTGCTCTTCGATGCCCTGCTCGCCAGGCTGGAGCGGCGTCTGTCAGCCTGGCGCCAGCAGTCGGATGATGAACCTCGACGTTGGTAGAAAATTCCAATGGAACATAGTCCGGCTGGCGTCCTCAACATGCCTACGTCCTTCGGAGACTTAGCCATGTCATTGCCCTTGAGTACGCACGATCACCGGCATCACCGGCCGTTCTGGCAACAGCCATGAAGATGCCCGGCCGCGCGCCCAGCTCCTGCCTGCAGCTCGACTATGTTCGCGACACACTGTTCGGCCCAGTGGCGCAGAGTGTCGAATGCCATGCCCAACTGGCCGCGCTTAATTTGCAAGGGCACCCTGCGCTGCGTTTGCACATTCACCCGCCACTTCCGGACAAGGTTGAACGTGCTCATAGCGTTGCCTTCGTCTGGCAGGGACGCCGTTATCGGGGGGTAGTGCGCGACTGCGGCAAGTGCGGCGACGGCGGTTTGAATCTGCTGCTTGAGCTGCAGTGAAGCGATCGGCCGCCCGGGATCAGGCTATATAAGAGCCTTCTGGGTAGTCACCTTGAGGTCAGGTGCATGCCCCACTCGTTGCGCGCCACGCAACTGCCCGACCAAACCGACCAGGTCACGACAACTGTTAAGGCTATCGAGGGGTATGCCTGTCAGAGTGTAGCCATCCTCCAGGCTCTCACCCCGTCCCAGGCGAATGGTCAGGCTGACGCCATCGGGGCTACTCACTTCGCACCGATCGGGCAGACAGGCCTGCTCGATCAACTGACGCATCTCCAGCATCGAAACGCCGATCAACGACATGTCATGACCCTCTCTTCAACGGATTGCCTTTGATGGGACTACACGTTGTGCAGGTGTAGCGCCAATTGATAGTGCTCATGTCCCCGCCGGCAGCCCATTCATCCAGGCAATATCCAACGCGCAAAAGCCTTATCCACTCTAGTGAGTGGAACCATGGCGCGATGGCTCGTTCGATTGGTTGCCTGGGCGATGCGACAAACGGCAGCAAAAGTACCGTTCGTCGTGTGCAACGAAGATTTTGCAAACTTGACCGTCTGGCTCGATTTCACAGCATCAAGTCATGGACCGTCGTGTTGCGCGTTGCGCTGAGGAATCGGGTAGCGATGATTGATGCAAAACTGTTCGTGATCGACTATGCGCTGCACGGCGAGCACAAGTCGTTCATCATTCGCGCCGAACGTATGGATAATGCCGAGGCCTGGCATTGGGCAAGTTGCGATGCCGGCGTCGGCAAAATCGGCCGCTATGGCCGAGAAAAGATCAAGAAAGTCAGTAGACCCATGGCCGAGCGCTATGGCATCAGCGAGGTGAGCTGGCGCGCCTCTGGCTGAAATTGGCTTGTGGCAGCGCCAGATACCCCGCATGACGTGCGTTCAGGATTTCACCATCTGCCCAAAACGCCCTGCGTGGTAATCGTCGAATGCTTCGGCGATTTGAGCCTGGGAGTTCATCACGAACGGGCCATAACCAACGATCGGCTCATCGATCGGTTCGCCACTGAGCAACAACAAGGTGGCGTCTTCCAGTGCAGTCACGCTGGCATGTTCGCCATTGCGCTCCAGCAACACCAGGCTGGCCGGGCTGACGTCCTGCTGATCGTTAACCCGTATCGACCCGCGCAGTGCAACCAGCGCGGCATTACGCCCCAGCGCAATCGGCAAATGCAGCGTTGCCCCAGCCTGCAAACGCACGTCCCACACATCCATGGACGTGAACGTCCGGGCAGGTCCCCGATGTCCACGGTAATCGCCTGCGATCACCCGCAGGCTGCCGATACCCTCGCCTAGCGCCACTCGGGGAATCTCAGCATCCAGTAGCGTCTGGTAACCCGCCGGAGTCAGTTTGTCGCGGGCAGGCAAGTTGACCCACAGCTGCACCATCTCAAGCACGCCACCGCTGCGGGCAAAGGCCGGCGAATGGAATTCTTCATGGATGATGCCATTGGCTGCGGTCATCCACTGCACGTCGCCAGGGCCGATCAAGCCGCCGGCGCCGGTGGAGTCTCGGTGTTCGAGTTCTCCCTGGTAGACAATGGTCACGGTCTCGAAGCCGCGATGCGGGTACTGGCCTACTCCGCGACGGGCGTTGGTCGGCGGGAACGTGTGAGGGCCAGCGTAGTCCAGCATCAGGAACGGGCTGATATGGCGTGCCAGTTGATCGTAAGTGAACAGACTGCGCACGGGGAAACCATCCCCAACCCAATGGGCGTGAGGACTGCGGTGAATACCCAGAATCTTTTTCACGAGATATCTCCTCTCTTGGCTGGCAAGTATTCTACCGATGAACACAATGATGCATTAGGCGGACAAAATAGCTTTATTTGTCTCATATGCAGGACAATCCTTCCCTGCACCTTCCAATCCGAAGGCTTGCCCGGCCCCGTTGCATTTAGCCGCCGGCTGCCCCAAGCTCAGCCCTTCCTGACCCCGGTACCACTAATGCCCAAACGTAGCCGCTACCTGATCGCACTGCTGCTCATCCTGGCGATCCCAGGGGTGATCGGTTATTTGTGGCGCGCGCCGAAACCGGTGCCCTCCAGCCTGCCGCCGCAGAGCTATGCCAAGGCACTGCGCCAGGCGCACGAAGGTCTTCCGGGGGCAGCCCGGGTGCTCTACCAACAGTTGCAACGCAAGGACCTGCCGCCGATCCGGCGCGCTGCGCTCTACGCCGAACTCCCTCACTACCCCTCCCCCCAGGCGCTGAAACTGGCCCAGCAGGACCTCGACCACGGTGATCCCCTTGTACGCCGCGCGGCGATCACCAGCATCCGGCGCCTGCTGCCACCAGCCCAACGCAGTCTGGTCCTCGGCCCTTTGCTCGAGGATGACGATCAGAACGTACGGTTCGCCGTGGTGGATGCATTGCTGGGCCTGGACCCCGATGCCATCGGCCTGTATTTCCGACCGCTGCAGGCGGCCTTGGAGCAATACCAACAAGCACTCGAACAGCGACCCGACGATGCCGAGGCACAAGTCCACCTGGCGCGCCTGTACCTTCACGAGCAGGATTATCCGCAGGCCGAAGCGGCGCTTCAGCGCAGCCTTGCTCTGGCACCGCAGGATCTGCAAGCGCTGGCAACGCGGGTACGCCTGCTGGAGCGCCAAGGCCAGCATGACGCCTCCCGCGAGGTGCTGGGCAAAGCCCTGGCGCTGCGCCCGGACTCTGCGTTTCTGCAATATGAACTGGGCCTGTGGCTCACCCGCCATGATCAACAGGAATACGCCTTGCTGGCTTTTTCCCGAGCCGTGGAACTGGAACCGGACAATGCCGACTACCGATACACGTTGGCCGTCACCCTGCATGACCTTGAACAGGTCGAAGCAGCACAAAAACAGCTGGAAACGCTGCTCGACCGCCAGCCTGCCAATCGTCGAGCTCGGGTACTGCTGATTCGCTACTGGAAGGAAACCGGGCAGCTGCAGAATGTACAAGTCTTGCTCGCCGAACTGGAGCGACAGAACCCAGACGATCCCTATTTGCAACAAGGTTTGTAGAACCGGTTTGAACCTCGGCGGAACGCTGGTGGTCCAGTGGGTAGTAGCACGCTGAACGCACGGCCATTTCCGGCCAGGCCACTGCCCTGGGAGATTCGTCTTGTCCGGTTCGTTGTCGTTGGACGAACGCACCCTGATCCTCGCACCCGAGCAGGTTGCAGCGACCGTCGCTAACCTGTTGTCTGGCAGCGGTATCGCATGCCTGTGTACAAGCGACAAGCAGCGCTTTGGCCTATGGCTGGCAGAGGGTGTTGCCGTGGTAATCGTCGACTCGCAGGCTTTGTCCGACAACTCGCAGTCACCCCTGCACCTGTTCATCGAGGGTCAACCCGAATGGTCCGACCTGCCGGTATTGCTGCTCAACACCCATGCGACGACCGTTAATGTGTCGATGTTGCAAGGGTTGGGTAATCTGTCGTACCTGAGTTACCCGTTCGACGAACAGCAACTTTTGGGCGCGACGAACCAAGCTCTGCGCGCTCGGCGTCGACAGTACATGGCGCGCAACGCGTTGAGCGCGCTGCACCAGCGCCTGGAAAGCCTACAGACTGGCGACCAGGTCCGACACCAGACTCGCAAGATGGAAGCTATTGGCCAGTTGGCCGGCGGCGTTGCCCATGACTTCAACAATCTGCTGACCAGCATCGGCGGTAGCTTCGAATTGATCGACAGGCGTCTGCAGCAAGGACGCACCGAAGGGCTCGACAAAGTCCTGCGCATGGGGCAGGACGCCGTAGCCCGCGGGGCGACGCTGACTCACAGGCTGCTGGCCTTTTCTTCCCGTCAATCGCTGCAGAGCCAGGCGGTGGACCTGCATGCCCTGCTCCAGCCTGCGCGGTTGCAGGCTATATTGGGCAGTTCGGTGAAACTGTCCTTGCGCGTGTCGGATGAACTCTGGCCAGTCGAGGCAGACGACAAGCAGTTACGCGAATCGTTGAACAACCTGCTGCTCAACGCCCGGGAAGCCATGCCCAGCGGGGGGCGGCTGTCTATCGAAGCCAGCAACCAGCACATCGACGCTGCACAGTTCCAGGATGCTGGCTTGAGCAGCGGCGACTACCTGCAACTGACCATCAGTGACACTGGCCAGGGCATGTCGCAAGGCACCCTGGAACATGCCTTCGAACCCTTTTTCAGTACCAAGCCTGTGGGCCAGGGCATAGGCCTGGGCTTGTCGATGGTCTATGGGTTCAGCAAACAGTCCCACGGCCACGTAACGGTGGACAGCCAGATTGGCCGGGGCACGCGGGTGGATCTCTACCTGCCGCGCTGCCTGGGCATCCCGCCGCAGGCCTTGGAGGCTGCAAGTACGCCGACGGCAGGGAACTGCCGCGAGGTATTGATCGTCGAGGACGATCGCGAAGTGCGCGAGCTGCTCTGCCAGGCTCTGTGTGATGACGGCTTCCCCTGCCAAAGCACCTGCAACGCTACGCAGGCGCTGCACCTTCTGCGTTCCCCACAGCCCATCGCACTGCTTATCAGCGATGTCGGACTGCCAGGCATGAATGGTCGACAGCTCGCCGAGATTGCTCGCACACTACGACCGAACCTGCCTGTCCTGTTCATTACCGGTTACGCGGAAACGGCAATGTCCCGCGAAGGCTTCCTCGCCCCTGGCATGCAACTGATCTGCAAACCCTTCGAGCTGAACCAGTTGAGCCAGCGCGTGGCACAGATGCTCGGGGAAGCATGATCGCAGTCAGGGCTCGAGCATCCGCTGAACCTGGACTGTGAGGCTTTGCAGCGAGAACGGCTTGAGCATGAGTGCGGTGCCTGGCTGGTCGAGAAGGCTGCGTTCGAGAGGCTGCGCGGTATATCCGGTAATGAACAGGATTTTCTGAAGGGGTTTGGCCTGGCGAATCGTCTTGCCCACCTGGCGTCCGCTCATACCACCTGGCAAACCGATATCGGTGATCACCAGGTCGAATACACCACTCTCACGATAGTGCTCCAGCGCCATACCGGAATCACTGGCTTCGATGACGTCAAAGCCATGCTCTACCAACACCTCCTTCATCAATGACCGTAAATTGCCCTCGTCGTCGACCAACAGTATTCGCTCACTCCTGCCCCGCTTCAACGCAGGCACCTCTCCCTCCTCACTGACTACCGGCAGCTCGCCTGGGTGGCGCGGGAACAGGAGTGTGACCTGAGTACCCTTCCCTGGCGTCGACTCGATCCACACATAACCCCCAGACTGGCGAGCAAATCCGTAGATCATCGGCAGACCAAGCCCGGCGCCACGACCTTTGGGCTTGGTGGTGAAGAACGGCTCGAAAGCACGGCTCACCGCGTCTGCCGGCATGCCCTGCCCATCATCCTGGACGTGAATGGCGACATAATCCCCGGCAGGGATGCTTTCATCGTGCTCCACCCCGTTCACAAATCGTTCGTTGGCCGTCCGAATAGTCAAGCAGCCCCTTTCAACCATCGCATCCTGGGCATTGCTGCACAGGTTGAGAATCGCAACCTCCAACTGCCCAGGATCGACCTGCACTGGCCAGGGCGCTACGTCCAGTTGCCAGTTCAATGCGAATTCTGGCCCGAGAGCCTGATGGATCAATGGCTCAAGATCTTGCAACAGGCCGTTCACATCGAGTAGTCGCGGTTGCAATGGTTGGCTGCTGGAAAATGCCAGCAGCCGATGGGTCAGCGCCATCGCACGCTGTACCGACTCGCGCGCCACATGCACGTACTCGTCGATGCGCTCCAAGCGTCCCTGGCCCAAGCGACGCTGGAGCAACTCGAGGCTACCGCCAATGCCCGCCAATAGATTGTTCATCTCATGCGCCATGCCGCCCGCCAATTGGCCAACGGTTTCCATTCGCTGCCTATCACGCAGCAGGCTTTGGGCCTCGCGCAAGATCGTGGTGCGCTCCTCGGTAATATCCCGCCCTACTGCAATCAGCACGTCGCCCTCGGGCCGCGCACTCCAACTCATCCAACAGTAGTACCCATCCTTGTGCCTGAGCCGCGACTCCACCTGTTCGATCACCTTGCCCAGCAGCAGATCATTGATCGCCAGGCGGACCTCCGCACGATCAGCGGGATGCACAAGATCGACGAGCGCAATCGCGTTCAGTGACTGCTGTTCCCATCCCAGCACCCGGTGCCATGCGTCGTTCGCGGCCAGCAGTTCGAGATCGCGGCTGACGATGATCATCGCATCCCGTGACAGGCGCCAGAGAGGATCACTGTTGGGTAGATGACACCCGATCTGTTGCTCGAAGCTCTGCGCCAGTTCACGCCACTGGCGGATTTGCTCCAAGCTGGCAGTGGTATCGATCGCGGTGTGCAAAAACCCGGCAACCGTACCTTCCTCATCGCGCACGGGGGCGTAACCGAACGCGAACCAGGCATGTTCACCGCTCTCACGATAACGCACCTGGATGGGCGACTCGTCGACAAAACTGGCCCTCCCCTCCAGCGCCTGGAAGACCCGTGGGCCCATTCGCTCCCATTCGACATCCCACAGTTGATCAAAACGTTCCCCTACCTGGCGCTGGTCGTCAGCCAGCAACGCCAGGTAGCTCTGGCTGGGAATCAGAGTCAGTTCCTTGCCCCAGGCCAGTGCGCAGGGAAAGGGCGACAAAAGCATGATATCCACCGCGATACGTAGCGAGGGAGGCCACTGCGACAATGGGCCCAGCGGAGTGCTGCCCCAATCGAAGTGGAGAATATGTTCAGCGCGCACCTCGACCGAGGGTGACGGCGAAACCAGATGTATGACTTGTGTGGCGCCCTTTCGCGCCTGTTCATCGGCAGCCAAGAACAATGCTCCCGGCAAAGGCACCAAGTGGCATGAGCACGTTGGCTGGCAGGGTTTCCGAATCCATGGCAACTCCTGAAGATCATGAAAATACCTGAAGGCTAGCACATTGCTATAGAGAACAGCCCGAACACGATTGCACTGATCAGCCTGCACCTGTATCGGCCAGCAGGCTTTTTCAAGGCACGGGTCAAGGAGCAAATGATCTAGCGACTCCATCAACCGTAATCAATCGCACAGGCAAGGGGTGGTTTGTCTCCCCCCATTCACGACATGACTTACAGCGTCACTGGATACACAAGAGCAAGCTTCTTCATTCATCGAAACGATAGGGAGAAGTCAATGAGCATTTCCAGGTATCTGAACCACCGCGTGACCAATCTCATGCTCTCCGTATTGATCGGCACAACCCCCGTGATCTCAGGATTGGTGGTCATGGACTACCAAATGCACAGACAGCTTGAGGAAAATTCGAAGGTCTCCATCGAAGAGGCCGTGTTCGCTATCGATCGTGTACTCGATAACCTGCATCGCGCGGCACTGCAGGCGCAGCCGCTGAGTACCCAGCCATGCAGTGAAGTTCAACAAGAACTGGAGAACCAGGCCAAGCGTAACCCGCGGATTCACTCGTTGGTGTTGGCCCGCAACGACATCGGATTTTGCAGCAGCCTGGGCACAAAGCCCTTGTACACGCCTCACTTCGCAAAGGGCGAATACCTGCAACTCAATATGAATTCACCGACCATCCCCAACGGTATTCTCGTGGAGTACCGTCTGGTCGCCGATAACCATTCAGTTATCGCCAGCACCTACGGGCTCGAACTACGCAACGAACTGCGCGGCTTCAAGGACGGGGTCGTGTTGGAACTCGAGTTTGGCAACCTTTACATCTCGGCCAATGGTGACAGCCGTAACGAAGTACGCCCCTCGCTGTCGGAGTTCTCGCAGAGCGGCGTATCGGAAAAGTACGGTTACCTCGTCAGAGCGGGTTATCCTGATGGTTTTACGGCGCGCGAGTCACAATATATCAGGACAAATATCATGCCCTCCCTCGTACTCATCGGCCTGTTCACCTCGGTGCTCGTACTTTGGAGCCTCTTGCGTAAACAATACCCTGTCAAAGGGGTGTTGCCGGTCATTGACCGGTAACACCCTGTTCACACGGCTAGTCGACGTTAAGCACGCCGCGCCGAACCTGGTCGCGCTCAATGGACTCGAACAGCGCCTTGAAATTACCTTCGCCAAAGCCATCATCGCCCTTGCGCTGGATGAACTCGAAGAATACCGGCCCCAGCAGGGTTTCCGAGAAGATCTGCAGCAACAGGCGTTTGTCGCCAGGCGCTGACGCACCATCGAGCAGAATACCCCGAGCCTGTAGCTGATCGACGGGCTCGCCATGCCCCGGCAGGCGCTCTTCGAGCATCTCGTAGTAGGTCTGTGGCGGCGGGGTCATGAAACGCGTGCCGATGGCCTTGAGAGCATCCCAGGTCTTGAGCAGGTCGTCGGTCAGGAAGGCCACGTGCTGAATACCTTCTCCATTGAACTGCATCAGGAACTCTTCGATCTGGCCCGAGCCCTTGGACGACTCTTCGTTCAGCGGAATACGGATCATGCCGTCCGGCGCAGTCATGGCGCGCGAGGTCAGCCCAGTGTACTCGCCCTTGATGTCGAAATAGCGGATCTCGCGGAAGTTGAACAACTTCTCGTAAAAGCCTGCCCAATAGCTCATTCGCCCACGGTAGACGTTGTGCGTGAGGTGATCGATGATCTTCAGCCCCGCGCCTGCCGGATTGCGGTCAACGCCTTCGATAAAGTTGAAGTCGATGTCATAGATCGAGCTGCCTTCCTCGAAACGATCGATCAGGTACAGCGGCGCACCGCCGATGCCCTTGATCGCTGGCAGCCGCAGCTCCATCGGGCCCGTTTCGATTTCGACCGGCTGAGCCCCCAATTCCAGCGCGCGGGCATAGGCTTCATGCGCATTGCGGACGCGGAATGCCATACCGCAAACGGACGGACCATGCTCGGCAGCAAAGTAGGAAGCGATGCTCTTGGGCTCGTTGTTCAGGATCAGGTTGATGCCACCCTGGCGATAGAGGTGGACATCCTTGGAGCGGTGAGTGGCCACCTTGGTGAAGCCCAACGCCTGGAATACCGGTTCCAGCACGCCAGGAGTGGGCGAAGCGAACTCGATGAACTCAAAGCCCATCAGGCCCATCGGGTTGTCGAAGATATCAGCCATGTTCGTGTCCTCATCTACAGCAAAAAAAACGGTGTCAAACGCTTGGGATGTCGGACAGACGAGGTGGTGAGCAGGGAATACCCCTCACGCTGCGGGAGAGGAAATCGCCATAGAGAAGCTTGAACCCGTGGTATGCCATATGAACCTGGTCTCGGCTGGGTCGGCTTTCCAGAAGGGAAAGACCTTATTCTTGTATTCGTAAACTGATTCTACAGTGCGTAATTTCCTTTGTCGCGCATTAGTTCGGTACTCCGCCGAAGGTCCGAGCTATCCTTGTGCAACCACCAGTCATACAAGTCTAGACCCGCATGCCTCTTACGGTTAAACGCCCTGCTCGCTGGAGCTGGCGCCGCCTGCTGCCCTGGGCGGTCGGCACACTGCCAATACTGTGCGGCCTGGCGATCATGCACTGGCAGATCGAACGCGATCTGCGAGACAACAGCCAGGCCACCGTCCAGCAGGTCGTCAACCACGTGGAGCGTATCCTGGATGGTGTCTCCACGGCGGCGCAAGCGCTGTTGCCTCTGGCCGGACGCCCGTGTAGCGAAGTCACACTGGCTTTGCGCGAGCAGGTGACGCGCAATGCGTTCGTACGCTCCACCAACCTGTTCAACCACGACACCCTGTATTGCTCCTCGCTGTTGGGCGATTACGACGAACCGGTCAACCCCCTCGACTACACCGAAGGTCAGCTGTGGCTGATGGATGGCAATTCGATCACGCCCGGCCATCCCCTATTGGTGTATCGCACCGGTCAGGAGGGCCGCGGAGCCATCGCCACGGTCGATGGCGACCATCTGCTCACGGCCCTGCGCTTGATTGCCGATGACGAAACGCTGGGGATTCAGATCGGCAGGCACTGGTTGGGTGCCGACGGCCTCGTGCATACCGGCACCCCTCCGACAGCCGCCAGCGCACACGTCTCTCAATACTCGGCACGCTACCCGTTCAGCGTCCACGGTGGCTATGGTCCGGACAAACCGATGGAAGTGCTGCGCAGCCAGTACCCGGCGCTGTTGGGCCTTCTATTGGTCATTGGCGCGTTGATCGGTCTGGCCTGTCGTTGGCAACTGCGACGTGCCTCGTCGTCAAGGGCCGAGTTGAACCGGGCGCTGGAGGCGAACGAGTTCATCCCATACTTTCAGCCGGTGGTGCGCAAGGGTGACTACCGCTGGGCCGGCGCCGAGGTACTGATGCGCTGGCAACACCCGCACGAGGGATTGGTGCGCCCCGACCTGTTCATCCCCTACGCCGAGCACAGTGGGCAGATCGTGCCCATGACCCGTGCCCTGATGCTGCTTACCGCGCAAGGCCTGGCGCCCTATTCGGCGCTGATGGAAGACGGCTTCCACATCGGCATCAACATCACCGCCGACCACTGCCGCGACCTGGGACTGCTTGACGATTGCCGCACCTTTCTCCAGCACTTCCCACCTGGCCGGGTGATCCTGACCCTGGAGTTGACCGAACGCAAACTGATCGAAGCGACGCCGATCACCCTGGAGCTGTTCGAAAAGCTTCACCAGATGGGCGTGATGATTGCCCTGGACGACTTCGGCACCGGCCAGTCCAGCCTCAACTACCTGCGGCAGTTCAAGATCGACTACCTGAAGATCGACCAGAGTTTCGTCGCCATGATCGGCAGCGATGCACTGTCACAGCACATCCTCGACACCATCATCGACCTGTCGACCAAGCTGGAGCTGGGCATTGTCGCCGAGGGCGTGGAAACCGACGTTCAGCGTGATTACCTTGCGCGACAACAGGTGGATTTCCAGCAAGGCTACCTGTACGCGCGGCCAATGCCGCTGGAAGAATTCCTTCAGGCGCTCGCTGCACAGCCTGCCAGCTTGCGGTTGCCCCAGGGCGTCCCCCCTGAGATCATGCCCGGCTGATTCGTCCGTTTACTTTCTGCAACCGAGGCTTTCGTGTCAAAAGGCATCATCTCGTCTGTCATGGCATCCTGTCTGTTCGCCGTGATGTACTTCTATACCTCCATGCTCGCACCGCTCGACGGCGAGGAGATCTTCGGCTGGCGCACCCTGCTGACCCTCCCGTGCCTCACCCTGTTCATGCTGCTCAGCAAGGACTGGAAGCATGTCGGCGAGCTGCTGGCGCGCGTTCGCCAGACCCCTCGCCTGTTACTGGGCATGGTCGGCACGTCATGGCTGCTGGGTATCCAGCTATGGCTGTTCCTCTGGGCGCCGCTGCACGGGCGTAGCCTTGAGGTGTCGATGGGGTATTTCCTGCTGCCGCTGGCCATGGTCCTGACCGGCAGAGTGGCCTATGGCGAGCGCCTGTCACGCTTGCAGAAGCTGGCGGTAGGCTGCGCCGCGCTTGGCGTTGGTCACGAGCTGTACCAGCATGGCAGTTTCGCCTGGGAGACGCTGGTGGTTGTGATCGGCTATCCGATCTATTTCGTGCTGCGCCGACGCTGCCGCACCGACCACCTGGGCGGCTTGTGGTGCGACATGTGCCTGTTGCTGCCATGGGCCTTGTACTTCGTGATCCAAGGCCCGCTGTCGAGTGCCGACCTAGCTGCACATCCAGGCCTGTACGCCCTGATCCCGCTGCTGGGAGCGATCAGCGCTTCGGCGCTGATCGTCTACGTGCTCGCCAGTCGCCTGCTGCCGTTCGGTCTGTTCGGCCTGCTCAGCTACGTCGAACCGGTGCTGCTGGTCGGCGTAGCCCTGCTACTGGGCGAGAGCATCGCGCCTGACCAGTGGCTGACCTACCTGCCGATCTGGGCTGCGGTGCTGGTGCTGGTGCTCGAAGGCATCAAGCACCTGTTGCGTCAGCGTCGTCGCTCGGTGTAAGACGCACCTGGCGCACCCGCCTCTCCTCCACCGCCACCACCGTCATGGTCCAGCCGTTCCAGGCCAGTCGATCGCCTACCACCGGCAGGCGATCCAGCAGGCTCATCACCAAGCCCGCCAGGGTCTGGTAATCCTCGGTGGCGCGGGCGACGAAGCCGGTACGCGCCTGAACCTGGCTCAGGTTCAGGGCACCACTGACCACGAAACCGCCCGACTCCTCGACGATCCCCGGCCCTTCCACCTCACTGGCGTCTGGTAATTCGCCAGCAATGGACTCGAGGATGTCGGTCATGGTCAGTACGCCGGTGAAGTCACCAAATTCGTTGACCACGAAGGCAATGTGGGTGGACTGACCACGCATCTGCTCCAGCGCGTTGAGAATACTGAAACTCTCCAGCAGGTTCAGCGGTGTACGCACCATGCTTTCAAGGTCTGGCTGATTGCCCGAGAGCAACTCCTTGAGCAACTCCTTCTTGTGCACAAAGCCCAGTGGCTCGTCGATACGACCGTCACGAATCAACGGCAGTCGCGAGTATGGCGAGTTGACCAAGACCTGCGTAATGGCTTCATCCGACAGCGCCAGATCAATGGCATCCACCTCGGCACGCACGGTCATCACGGTGCGTATCGGTCGCTCGGCCAGGTTCAGCACACCGCTGATCATCACCCGCTCGCGGCGGTCGAACAGCACCTGCTCTTCCCCCCCTTCGACCAGGTCGGCGATCTCCTCGCCCACTTCATCGGCCTCGATGCGTCGCCCCCCCAGCAAGCGCAGTACAGCATGCGCCGTGCGCTCGCGCAGCGGCTTGTGCTGCTGCAGGCTGCGTTTGCGGCGGGCCCGTGCCACCTGGTTGAACAGCTCGATCAGGATCGAGAAACCGATCGCCGCATACAGATAGCCTTTAGGGATATGGAAGCCCAGGCCTTCGGCAGTCAGGCTGAAACCGATCATCATCAGGAAGCCCAGGCACAGCATGATCACCGTCGGGTGGGCGTTGACGAAACGGGTCAGCGGCTTGCTGGCAACGATCATGATACCGATGGAGAAGATCACTGCGATCATCATCACCGAGAGCTGCTCGACCATGCCAACGGCCGTGATCACCGCATCCAGCGAGAACACCGCATCGAGTACGACGATCTGCGCGACGATGGGCCAGAAGGCAGCGTGACGCACAGCGCCGGTGCTCTGGGCCACATGCCCTTCCAGGCGCTCGTGCAACTCCATGGTGGCCTTGAACAACAGGAACACACCACCGAACAGCATGATCAGGTCACGGCCAGAGAAGCTCTTGCCCCAGACCTCGAACAACGGCGCGGTCAGGGTCACCATCCACGAGATGGAGGCCAACAGGCCCAGGCGCATCAGCAGTGCCAAGGTCAAACCGATCACCCGGGCACGGTCGCGCTGATGCGGCGGCAACTTGTCGGCGAGGATGGCGATGAACACTAGGTTGTCGATACCCAGCACCAGCTCGAGGACGATAAGCGTCAACAGGCCTAGCCAGGCCGTGGGGTCAGCTAGCCATTCCATTAGCGGGTACTCTCGGGAGAAACGTCACGAAGACGCGGAAAGGATGGCCAGGACGGCCGAAGACTGGGGGGCTCCGCGAAGGTGCTCATAAATACCTTGATAGAAATTTGGGAAGGTGATCCTACAATCGAAGCAGGTTTTCCTGACAGTGTGAAACTATTACAAAAGCTGTAACAGCTCCGATTGAGCACTTTCGTTCAATACCACGGCCTCAAAGGTGAGCCAGGATGCGTGACCTCATTCGACATCAAGGAAGCCCTTCATGAGCCTGTCACTGTCCATGGCCGCCTTCGCCTTGGCGGCCTCGATTTCTCCTGGCCCTGTGAATATAGTCGCCCTCGGCAGTGGTGCACGTCATGGGCTGCGTGCCAGCCTGGGCCATGCTGCCGGCGCCAGCCTGGGGTTCTGCCTGCTGCTGGTACTGATCGGCCTGGGGCTGCATGAAGTGCTGCTGCGCTGGCCAGTGTTAAGCCGCCTACTGCATTGGGGTGGGGTACTGTTCCTGTTGTACATGGCCTGGAAGCTGTCCAGCGACAACGGCCAGCTGAACGCCAGCCATCAGACGCAGGCGCCGTCGTTCTGGCACGGTGCTGTGATGCAGTGGCTCAACCCCAAGGCCTGGCTGGCTTCAGTGGCCGGAATCGGCGCCTACACCGGCGGCGACCAGCAACTGCTGTGGCTGTTCACCTGGCTGTATGCCCCCATCTGCTTCGTCTCAGTGGCCAGCTGGGCGTGGGCTGGCAGCGTGATCAGTCAGTACCTGGGCAACCCACGTCGCATGCGTCTGTTCAATCGCGGATTGGCGGTACTGCTGGTCGCCAGCGCGGTGTACCTGGTGCTGGGCTAGCGCGCTCAACCGCCGCTGCGGTAATGCCCTGGCGTGGCGGCCAGATGCTGCTTGAATGCCCGCTGCAGATGCGCCTGATCGGCAAAGCCCGCCTCCAGCGCCACCTCGGCGATCCCGCGTCCGCGACGCAATTGCGCCCGGGCGTGCTGTACCCGCTGGTCGACCAGATACCCATGGGGCGTCAAGCCAAAGCGTCGACGGAACGCGCGAATCAGATACGCCCGCGACAACCCCGCGGCGGCGCAGATATCGTCAAGGCTCAAAGGGTCGAGGCGATGGGCACGAATGAAGGCCGCTGCCGCTTCCAGACGCGGATGTGCCTGCGAATGCGCGCCGGGCGCTGCCTCGAGGTATCCCGGCAGTGCCTTGAAGAACGCCTTCAGCATCGTTTCACGGGCGTCGGTATCGCCGTCGAACAGCCCGGCGAAAAGCTGCAACAGACGCGCATAGAGCGCTGGCGACTCGCTGTAGGTTGCCTGGGGAAGGACGAAGCCCTGCGCCTCAAGCCAGGGCAGGTCGACGTACAACATCAGGTACGACCAGACTTCACCCTCGATCGGATTGCACGCATGTACCACACCGGGGTTCATCAACACCGTGGCGCCGGCCGAAAGCTCGCGCCAGGTATCGCCGGACAGGTAGCTGCTGCGCCCGCCGGTCACCACACCTATGGAAAAACCTTCATGCGAGTGCGGGCCATAGCAGACCTGGCGCCCATCTCCCACCCGCCGCGCCTCGACGAAGGGCAGCGCAGGATCGCGCCAGAACCGCGACACCTCGATCATCGTCCGCGCCTCACGCCTCACCGCCTTGTACCACGACCAGCAACTGCGCCTGGCACTCACCGACCGAGCGCAGCCGATGCGGTGTCTGCGCGTTGAAATGCAGGGCATCGCCCTGCTCCAGCAACACCCGCTCAGACATGAAATCGACCTCGACCTGGCCCGCATGGACGAACAGAAATTCCTCGCCCTGGTGCTCCTTGAACGTGGGATCACTGAAATCGCGGGGTGGCTGAACAAGAAAGGGTAACAGGCTGCGCTGCCCGATCTGTGACGTCAGCACCGTATAACCCGGGCCTGCACCATCACCTACCAGGGCCTGGCGCTCACCGCTGCGCACCAGGCTGTAGCGCGCCTGGAGAGTGTGATCTTCGGCAAACAATTCTTCGACATTGACGTTCAATGCCCTGGCCAGCTTCAACGCCGCCGCGATCGAAGGGGTGTTCAACCCACGCTCGACCTTCGACAGGTAGCTCTTGGTCATGCCGGATTTCTCAGCCAGCACCTCCAGGGTAATGCCCAGTTTCTTTCTCAGCAGTTTCAAGCGGATAGACATGCGGCGCGGGTTTCCCGTGTGAACGGCCTTGCTAATGACACTTTGTGTCATGTAGATTGTTTTGTGTCATGTGATTGACCGCCCCTCTCCCGATCAAAGCAGCGGGGCGGGCAAGCACTGGCATCATCAGCACGCCACAGAGGATATCCCCATGGCCAACACCCTGACACTCGGCAAAGAGCAACTGGTGCACAAAGCGCTGGCACAGATGCAAGGCTCACTCGCCGATAATACGTGGACTGTACGCGAAAAGCTGGCCCTGACCTGTCGAATTCTCTTCGACCATGGCCATGATTCAGGCCTGGCCGGGCAGATCAGCGCCCGTGGCCCGCAACCCGGCACGTTCTACACCCAGCAACTGGGCCTGGGCTTCGACGAGATCAGTGCCAGCAACCTGCTGCTGGTCAACGAAGACCTGGAGGTGCTCGAAGGCCAAGGCATGCCCAACCCCGCCAACCGCTTTCACAGCTGGGTGTACCGCGCCCGGCCAGATGTGAACTGCATCATCCACACCCACCCCACCCACGTTGCCGCCCTGTCGATGCTGGAGGTGCCGCTGCAGGTCTCGCACATGGACCTCTGCCCGCTGTACGACGATTGCGCGTTCCTCGGCGCCTGGCCTGGCGTACCGGTGGGCAACGAAGAAGGCGAGATCATCAGCCAGGCCCTGGGTGACAAGCGCGCCATCCTGCTTTCGCACCACGGCCAGCTGTCCACCGGCACCAGTATCGAGCAGGCTTGCGTCTATGCCCAATTGATCGAACGTGCTGCGCGCCTGCAGTTGCTGGCGATGTCCGCCGGCAGCATCAAACCCATCGACCCGCAGCTTGGTCGTGAAGCCCACGACTGGATCGACCGCCCCAAGCGCCACGGCGCCTCGTTCAACTACTTCGCCCGGCAGAGCCTGCGCAAACACGCCAACTGCCTTGACTGACCCCTGAATGCCTTGCTTGCGGAGCCACCCATCATGACCACAGAATTCCACGGCATCATCGGCTACACCATCACCCCATTCAGCCAGGACGGCGAACAGCTCGACCTGCCTGCCCTGGGCCAGTCCATCGATCGCCTCATCGACAGCGGCGTACAGGCCATCGCCCCGTTGGGCAGCACCGGTGAAGGCGCCTACCTGAGCGACAGCGAATGGCATCAAGTCGCCCAATACAGCCTCGAACGCATTGCCAAGCGCGTGCCCAGCATCGTCAGTGTCTCCGACCTGACCACCGCTGGCGCGATCCGCCGCGCCCGCTTCGCCCAGCAGCACGGTGCCGATGCGGTGATGGTGCTGCCTTCAGCCTACTGGAAGCTCAGTGCAGCCGAGATCCTCACGCACTACCGCAGCATCGGCGCTGCGGTCGACCTGCCGATCATGCTCTACAACAACCCCGCCACCAGCGGCACCGACATGCCGGTTGAGCTGATCCTGCGTATCGTGAGCGAGGTGGACAACGTGACCATGGTCAAGGAAAGCACCGGCGACATCCAGCGCATGCACAGGCTGCAACTGCTCGGTGAAGGCCAGGTGCCGTTCTACAACGGCTGCAATCCGCTGGCGCTGGAGGCCTTCGTGGCCGGGGCAAAAGGCTGGTGCACTGCAGCGGCCAATCTCATTCCACAACTGAACCTGCAGCTGTACCAGGCGGTACTCGACGCCGACCTCAAGCAAGCACAGGCGTTGTTCTACCACCAATTGCCATTGCTGGACTTCATTCTCAAAGGCGGCTTGCCAGCGACCATCAAGGCCGGACTGGCCATGACCGGGCTGCCGGTGGGTGAACCACGTCGACCGGTGTTCGGGCTCGATGAGCAAGCTCGCGGCACCTTGGAGCGCCTGTTGCACGACCTGCGTGGCCATTGAAGGCCTGGAGATCACTGCACGCCATACGATTGATAGGTGTGACTCCCCCCGACAACTGACAAATTTGCCAGTTGTCGGGGGGAGAAAGCCGAGCTTAAAGTCCGCCCCAACACCCAACAAGATGAAGGGGCGCGGCATGCCAGGCAAGGCTCGAATCTTTGTATATTGCTGTGCCATTTTCGGCGTACTTGGCCAACTGCCCTCCTTCGCCGCCGAGCCCCCTAATGAACAGCAGGGCGAGCAAGGACCCAGCCAGGCGGCGCCCGCCACGATCCTGGACCAGTCCACGCTGCAGATCGCCGAGCAACCATCGCTGATCGACCGGCTCAACCTGCGCTACAACAATGTAGTGGAGCACTGCGATGACGGTGCTTCGGCCTTGCACTGCAGCGGTATCATCCTGCGCCGCTCCACTTTCAGCCCCAGCTTCAGCTTCTGGACTCACAGCCCAGCGGCCAAAGCACTCGGCTCGGTGACTTTTTCCTGGTTGCGTGCCGACGGCACCAGCAACAGCGACGACTTGTCCAGCGGTTTCATATTCATGGATAACAGCACAGCGCGTGCTGCCGGCTATGCACTGCAGACGCCGCGTTGCATCTACCCGTTCATGGCTGGCACCCAAGGGGCCGCCGCGGGTCGATGGCTGCATGGGTGCGGCCCGACCAAAACCGAGATCTGGCAACACAAGGACGAAAGTTCCTGCATGATCAAGGCCACACCCGCGACCGACCCAGACGGTTGGGCTGCCGATTTCAAAGGCGGCGGGTTGGATCGCAGCAAACAGTGCTCTCTAAGTGTCCAGGTACCGGAACAACTGATCACCAGCCTGAAGGTGCGGGCGTCTCACAGTGACATTGCCAAGGCCTATGGCAACGAACTGCTGATTCCCACATGGGACGAAAATTACTCAAAACAGCTGCCGATCGAGGCGTTTTTCTACAACACCGCCAAAAGCGGAGCCTTCGAAAATGCCCTCAAATTGCGCGATGCCTTCTACAACGAAACCTTCCGCCTGGTCCCCATCGTAGGGCTGGACCTTGGCGCCACTGACAAGCAAGTTTTCAAGCCGCTCAGCCGCGATCAGCAAGGCATGGCAACTGCCAATGGCCTGAACCTGCGTTACGCCAACACACGCAACGATTGCGAATTCAAGGCGCCACTCTACTGCAACGGCGTGATCCTGCGCACCACGACATTCTCCCCCAACTTCCGAGCATGGAATCCAAGCCAGAAATCCGTAGACAGCGGCGCAGTGTCGTTCTCGTACCTGAGAACGGATCTGGGTATCACGACGCTTGCATGGAACACGCTGAACCAAGGGCTGATCTTCAACGAGCTCGACGCCGTCAAGCAACCGCGCATGTATCCGATCACACCGCTGTGCATGTACCCCACCGATGCCGCAAGTTGGAATCGAGGTGCGAATGGCTGTGGCATTCATAGTCAATACGGCGCGATCAGCGACAAATGCGCACCGAAGAATATTACAAACCTGGAACAACTTCAGCGTCATTTCCATTCGGTAGCCGACAACGGTGCCTACTTCAACGAGCGCAACAAACATCAATGCAGCCTTGCCATCAACCTAACTGAATTCAATCTCGCGTCGGTATCGCGCAAGTCCATTCTCAATGCCCAGCAGCAACTTCACCATAACGAGCTGATCGTGGGGACCTGGCCGCAAAACATTCCTGACCTGCTGCCGCTTGAGGCGTTCTTCTATCAGTACAAGGATGACAATACCGCCAAACCAGCCATTGAGCAGGCCAAGGGCATGCAAAAGGACTTGCTGACCACTGCCAACGGCCTGTGGAAGCCCGTGATCCGCCTCAATCTGGCAGCCCCAAGCGGTGGTGCGTTCGCGACATACCGGGCACAAGATCAGAACTGATCGTTCCTCGCCTGTCCCGGACTTGCTTCATACCGACGCCGTCATCCCGATGAAGTTCGCCAGCTCTGCCGTGCGCGGAGCGGCGAACAGTGCATTCGGCTCCCCCACTTCGTGCACCTTGCCCTGATGCATGAACACTAGCTTGTCGCCCACCTCACGGGCGAAGCGCATTTCGTGGGTGACCATGATCAAGGTCATGCCTTCGCTGGCCAACTGGCGCACCACTGCCAACACCTCGTTGACCAGCTCCGGATCCAGCGCCGAGGTGATCTCGTCGCACAGCAAGACCTTGGGCGACATCGCCAGGGCGCGAGCGATCGCCACCCGTTGCTGCTGTCCACCCGAGAGGCGATCCGGGTAGGCGTCGAACTTCTCCGCCAGTCCTACCCTGGCCAGCATGCGCTCGGCCAACTCGCGCGCCTGGGCCTTGCCGGTGTTCTTCACCACCTGCGGCGCCAGCATGACGTTCTCGCCCACGGTCAGGTGCGGGAACAGGTTGAACTGCTGGAACACCATCCCGACCTTCTGCCGTAATGCGCGCAGGTCGGCCCGGCTGGCGTCGAGGTATTCACCGTCCACCTCGATCACCCCGTCGCTGATCGACTCAAGGCCGTTCAGCGTGCGCAGGAAGGTGCTCTTGCCCGAGCCACTGCGGCCGATGATGGCGACCACTTCGCCCTCTTCGATGCTCAGGTCGACGCCCTTGAGCACGTGATTGTCGCCGTAGTACTTGTGCAGCGCGGACACTCTAAGCAGGGGCATGCAGCCTCCTTTCCAGATAACGGGCGCTCAGCGAGAGCGGATAACAGAGGATGAAATAGCCCAGCGCGACCAGGCCATAGACCATGAAGGGTTCGAAGGTGGCGTTGGCGATCATGCCGCCAGTCTTGGTCAGTTCGGTGAAGCCGATGATCGAGGTCACCGCCGTGCCCTTGACCACCTGCACCGAAAAGCCCACGGTCGGCGCGATGGCGATGCGCAGTGCCTGGGGCAGGATGACGTGGCGCAACTGCTCCATACGGCTGAGTGCCAGGCTGCCGGAGGCCTCCCACTGGCCACGTGGAATCGACTCCACGCAACCCCGCCAGATCTCGGCGAGAAACGCACTGGTGAACAAGGTCAGGGAGATGGCCGCCGCCATCCATGCCGAGACGTCGATGCCGAACAGCGCAAAGCCAAAGAACACCATGAACAACTGCATCAATAGCGGTGTGCCCTGAAACAGCTCGATGTAGCCACGGGCCAGGCGCCTTGGCAGTGCCCGCTCGGAAATGCGCCCGATCAGTACCAGCAACCCGGCCAGGCCGCCACAGGCGAATGCCACCAGCGACAAGGCCAGTGTCCATTGAAGGCCCGTCAGCAAGTTGCGCAGGATGTCCCAGAAGGTGAAGTCCATTCAGCGTTTCCCCATCAGCAGGCGCTGCCCGATCCAGCTCAGCAACTGGCGCACGAGGATGGCCATCAGCAGGTACAGGACGGTGGTCAGCAGGTAGGTCTCGAACGCACGGAAGTTGCGCGACTGGATGAAGTTGGCGGCGAACGACAGTTCCTCGGTAGCAATCTGCGAGCACACTGCGGAGCCGAGCATGACGATCACGATCTGGCTGGTCAGCGCCGGCCAGACCTTGGCCAGCGCAGGCCGCAGGACCACGTGGCGGAACGCCTCGAACCGGCTCATGGCCAGGGCCGCTGCGGCTTCCAGTTGCCCCCGGGGAATCGCCTGGATGCCGGCGCGAATGATCTCGGTGGAATAGGCCCCCAGGTTGATCACCATCGCCAGCACTGCCGCCTCCCATTCACTCAGCCGCACGCCCAATGCGGGCAGGCCGAAGAAGATGAAGAACAGCTGCACGATGAACGGCGTGTTGCGGATCAGTTCCACGTACAAGCCGAACAGCAGGTCGAACGGGCGCAGGCGCCAGGCCCGCACACCGGCGCCGATAACGCCGATGGCAAGGCCGAGCACGGTGCCGATGGCGGTCAGCTGCAGGGTGAACAGGGCCCCCTTGAGCAGCAGGTCACCCTGGGCGAGCACGGGGGCGAAGTCGAATTGATAAGCCATGGCTAGAGGTGTCCGCAGCCGCTCAAAGATCGGCAGGGAGAGGTTGCTTGAGCCATTTCTCGGCATTGCGGTTCAGGCTACCGTCGGCCTTCGCCGCGGCCAGGCTGCTGTTGACCTTCTCCAGCAGCGCCGCCTCGTTCTTGGCCACACCCACGTAAACCGGCGAGTCCTTCAGCTTGACCTTCACCACCGGCACCTTGGCCGGGTTCTTCTCGGCGATGGCCGACATCACCACGCTGCCGCTGGCAATCAACTGGACCTGCCCGGAAAGGTAGGCGGCGATCGTCGAGTTGTTGTCTTCAAAGCGCTTGATCACCGCATCCTTGGGCGCCACGGCGGTCAGGGCCATGTCTTCGATCGAGCCGCGGGTGACGCTGATGGTCTTGCCGGCGACCGCGCCGATGTCATCGATCTTCGTCTCGGCCGGACCGAACACGGCCAGGTAGAACGGCGCGTAGGGCTGCGAGAAGTCGATCACTGCCTCACGCTCAGGGTTCTTGCCCAGGCTCGAGATCACCAGGTCGACCTTGCCTGTGGTCAGGAACGGGATGCGGTTGGTGCTGTTGACTGGGGTCAGGGCCAGCTTCACACCGAGCTTGTCGGCCAGCAGTTGCGCGGTATCGATATCCAGGCCACGGGGCTTCATGTCCGGGCCGACCGAACCGAACGGCGGGAAGTCCTGGGGCACGGCCACCTTGAGCACGCCACGGGCACTGATATCGGCCAGCGCGTCGGCCTGAGCCAACGGCAGGGCCAAGGAGGTGCCACAGAACAGGGTTGCCAGGAGCAGGGAGCGGAACGTCATGGGTAGGCCTCGCAGGAACTCGGGTGATGGGACTGACCTGGCCATTGCAGGGGGCATGCCAGTCTGCGCCCAAGCCCTTTGCGAAACGCTGCCAGGCCCGTGACTGCAAGGTCTTACTGGTCTGAACAGTTGCAGCGCATGGTCGTCCTCTCCCCCGCAATGCGCCCTGCTTTCGTGCAGGGCCTTGAGGGGCTGCGCCAGGTTGGCGCAACGCTTGCCAGCACGGTCGGTTCACCGTAAAACGTCAGCGTCATTGCCCTCTGACTGGTCTGAACAGCATGCTCGACACCCTCCCCCGCGCCGTCCCGGAACTGGCCCTGCAGGCCATCCGCAAGCTTATCGATGAAGGCGGTTACCAGCCGGGTGATGCCCTGCCCTCGCAACGCGATCTGGCCGAACGGCTTGGCGTCAGCCGCGCCTCGCTGCGCGAGGCCCTGTCGTCGCTCAGTGCACTGGGGCTGGTGAGCGTGCAGCCGGGCAAAGGCGTCTTCGTGCAGAGCCCGACACCCAGCGGATTTTCCTGGCCCTATGCCGAACAGGTGTCGGCGGCTGATACCTTCCAACTGCGCTATGCGCTGGAGGGTTTCGCCGCCGGGCAGGCTGCGCTGGCACTGACCGCCGATCACATCGACAGGCTCCAGGCCAATGTCGAGGCCATGCGTCAGGAGCTGCGCAACGGTCGCTTCGAGCAGGCGGCGCGGCTCGATTTCGAGTTCCATCAGTTGCTGTTGCAGGCCTGCGGCAATCAGGCGATGCTGCAGGTGATCACCACCAGTCAGGAAATTTTCCTGGAGAGCCAGAAGCTGCCATTCATTCGTCCTGAGCGCGCCATGGAGACCTGGCAGGAACATCGCAAGATCCTCAAGGCCCTCGAGCGCAGGTCGCAAGCCGGGGCGCAGCGCGCGATGCAGGAGCATATCCGCAATGCCGCCTCGCGTACCGGGGTGGTATTCGCCGTCTGAGCGAGGACTGCCGCGCGCTGTTCGTGACAGATCGCCGGTCGAAACAGATATCCCGGTGTCGCCCTCAAGGATGCACCGCCCCCCGCCCTCCGCTCTACTGGCCCTGACAACCAGACGACACGGCTCGACCGTGTCCGCCCCCGCCAGGCTGCCTATGACAACCGGAGAGCATTCGCATGTCTGTATCCCATGAGGTATCCCCCGCTACCCTGCGTCGGGTGATTGCCGCATCGGCCATCGGCAACTTCGTCGAGTGGTTCGATTTCGCGGTGTACGGTTTTCTCGCCACGCTGATCGCCAGCCAGTTCTTCGCCAGCCAGGACGCCAGTGTCGCCCTGCTCAAGACCTTCGCCGTCTTCGCCGTGGCCTTCGCCCTGCGTCCACTTGGCGGCATCGTGTTCGGCGCATTGGGCGATCGCCTGGGACGCAAGCGCATCCTGTCGCTTACCATCCTGCTCATGGCGGGCTCCACCACGCTCATCGGGCTGCTGCCGACCTACGCCAGCATCGGCATCGCCGCGCCCGTACTGCTGACCCTGGCGCGCTGCCTGCAAGGTTTTTCCGCCGGTGGCGAATACGCCGGGGCCTGCGCTTATCTGATGGAGCATGCGCCTCGGGAAAAACGTGCGTTCTACGGTAGTTTCGTGCCGGTCTCGACCTTCTCGGCGTTCGCCTGCGCGGCGGTCATCGCCTATGCGCTTGAAGCCAGCCTGACGCCGGACGCCATGAACAGCTGGGGCTGGCGCGTGCCCTTCCTGATCGCCGCGCCGCTGGGTCTGGTCGGGCTCTACCTGCGCTGGCGCATGGAGGAAACACCGGCCTTCCGCGAAGCCATCGCCGAGGGCCGCGAGCACGAACATTCGCCACTCAAGGAAACGCTGCGCCACCATGGCCGGGCGATCCGCAACCTGGGCGCGTTCATCTCACTGACGGCGTTGTCGTTCTACATGTTCACCACCTACTTCGCCACCTACCTGCAACTGGTCGGCAACCTCAGCCGCGCCCAGTCGCTACTGGTCACCACCGTGGCGCTGCTATTCGCAGCGGCTGGCTGCCCGCTGGCAGGTGCCTTTTCCGACTGGATCGGACGCCGCCGGACCATTGGCTTCACATGCCTCTGGGTGATGGTCTGCGTGTTCCCGGCTTACTGGCTGGCAAGCTCCGGCTCGATGGCGGGCGCGTTGCTGGGGGTGATCCTGCTGGCGGTAGGCGCTTTGTCCAGCGGGGTGGTCACCGCGGCCTTGCTGTCGGAGAGCTTCCCGACCCGCACCCGCTACACCGCCTCGGCCATCACCTACAACGTCGCCTATACACTTTTCGGCGGCACCGCGCCGCTGGTGGCGACCTGGCTGATCGGCCAGACCGGCAGCAGCCTGGCGCCGGCCTTCTACCTGGTGGTTATCGCCCTGGTGGCGCTGGTTGGCGGGCTGGCGCTACCGGAGACTTCACGCATCTCCCTGCATGAGGAATCGCTGGGGAGCCAGCCAGCCTCGGTCTGACATCACCGGAGCCGGCTGGTAGCCCTCTCAATCTTCCTCCCGCCGGTACGCCCAGCGATAGAGCGCGGGCAACACCAGCAAGGTCAAGGCCGTCGATGACAAGATCCCACCGATCACCACTGTCGCCAGCGGCCGCTGCACCTCGGCGCCCGTGCCGGTGGCCAGCGCCATCGGGATGAACCCCAGCGACGCCACCAGCGCGGTCATCAGTACCGGCCGCAGACGGGTCAACGCGCCCTCTTCGACCGCCACCCGCAGCGATCGCCCCTCTTCTCGCAGGCTGCGAATGAAGGCGATCATCACCAGGCCGTTGAGCACCGCCACCCCCGACAGCGCGATGAACCCGACCCCTGCCGAAATCGACAATGGAATATCCCGCAGCCACAGGGCCAGCACCCCTCCGGTCAGGGCAAACGGAATGCCTGTGAACACCAGCAAGCCGTCACGCAGGTTGTTGAACATCATCAGCAGCAACGCCATCACCAGCAGCAGTGAAACCGGCACCACCACCCGCAGCCGCTCGGCAGCCGACTGCAACTGCTCGAACTGCCCACCCCAGCGTGTCCAGTACCCAGGCGGAACCTGCACCTGGTCGATCAGGGTCTGCTCGGCCTGTTCGACGAACGAACCCAGGTCACGGCCACGCACGTTGGCACTGACCACCACCACGCGCTTGCCATCCTCGCGGCTGACCTGGTTCGGCCCCAATTGCAGGTTGAGGCTTGCCACCTGCGACAACGGGATAAAGCCGATCTGAGTGGCGCCAGCACTGGCCGGCACCGGTATCAGCAGGTTCGCCAGGCCGTCGACGTCTGTGCGCAGCGCCTCGGACAGGCGCACCACCATGTCGAAGCGCCGGTCCCCTTCGTACAGCGTCCCCGCCTTGCGCCCGCCGACAGCGATGGCCACCGCATCCTGCACCTGGGCAACGTTCAGACCGTGGCGTGCCGCCTTGTCGCGGTCGATATCGATGGTCAGTACCGGCAGCCCGGTGGTCTGCTCGACCTTCACCTCCGATGCCCCCGGCACCTGCTGCAAGGTGGTGGCAATTTTCGCCGCCGTGGCGTTGAGCACGTCCATGTCGTCGCCGAAGACCTTCACCGCCACATCGCTGCGCACCCCGGAAATCAGCTCGTTGAAGCGCAGCTGGATGGGTTGCGACAGTTCATGGTTGCTGCCCGGCACACTGGCGGCAGCCTGCTGCACCTCGGCAATCAGCGCTTCGCGCGGTTTGCCTGGATCACGCCACTGCTCACGCGGTTTGAGCATCACGTAGGCATCGGAGATGTTCGGCGGCATCGGGTCCGAGGCGATCTCGGCGGTCCCGGTGCGGGCGAACACCCGCTCGACCTCGGGTACCTGGGCGATGATCGCCCGTTCCAGGCGTTGCTGCATGTCCACCGATTGGCTCAGGCTGGTGCCCGGCACGCGCAGCGATTGCAGAGCGAAGTCGCCCTCGCTGAGGCTGGGAATGAACTCACTGCCCATGCGACTGGCCAATACACCCGACAGCAGTACCAGGCTTGCGGCAGCAGCGAAGGCCAGCTCGCGTCGACGCAGTACCCAGGCGAGCACCGGGGCGTAACGCTGGCGAGCCGTGCGCATCAGCACACCCTCTTCCTCCTTGACCTTGCCTGTGACGAACAGCGCAATCGCCGCCGGCACGAAGGTCACCGAAAGAATCATCGCCCCCAGCAAGGCCATGACCACGGTGAACGCCATGGGGTGGAACATCTTGCCTTCGACACCGGTCAGGGCAAAGATCGGCAGATACACCACCATGATGATCAACTGCCCGTAGATCAGGGGCCGGCGTGCCTCGCGGGCAGCCGCGAACACTTCATGGAACCGCTCGGTACGGGTCAGCATGCGCCCGTGCTTGTGCTGGGCATGGGCCAGTCGACGGATGGCGTTCTCGACGATCACCACCGCACCGTCGACGATGATGCCGAAGTCCAGCGCCCCCAGGCTCATGAGGTTGGCGCTGACCTTGTTGGCGAACATACCGGTGAAGGTGAACAGCATCGACAGCGGAATGACCATGGCCGTGATCAACGCTGCACGGATGTTGCCCAGGAGCAGGAACAGCACGGCGACCACCAGGATGGCGCCTTCGACCAGGTTCTTCTTCACCGTGGCGATGGCTTTTTCCACCAGGTTGGTACGGTCGTACACCGTAACCGCCACCACGCCCTCGGGCAGGCTGCGGTTGATCTCGGCAAGCTTCGCCGCGACGGCCTGGGACACCGTGCGACTGTTCTCGCCAATCAGCATGAACACCGTGCCCAACACCACCTCGCGACCATTTTCGGTCGCAGCTCCCGAGCGCGGTTCTTCGCCCAGGCCGACCTGGGCCACATGGCTGACACGAATCGGCGCACCATCGGCACTGGAGATGACGATGTTGGCAATGTCCTCGATCGACGCCACCTGCCCCGGCGCACGCACCAGCAACTGCTCGCCGTTGCGCTCGATGGCACCCGCGCCGACGTTGGCATTGTTGCCCTGCAACGCCGCGATCAGGTCATCGAGCGTGAGCTTGTAGGCCGCCAGGCGCTTGGGATCCGGTGCAATCAGGTACTGCTTGGCGTGGCCACCGATGCTGTTGACTTCGGCCACCCCCGGCACATTGCGCAGTTGGGGCTTGATGATCCAGTCCTGGATCACCCGCAGGTCGGTGGCGGTGTAGGGCGTACCATCCTCCTTGAGTGCACCGTCCCGGGCCTCGACCGTCCACAGGAAGATCTCCCCCAGGCCCGTCGAGATCGGCCCCATGCCCGCTTCGATGCCCTCGGGCAACTGCTCGCGGGCAACTTGCAGGCGCTCGTTGACCAGCTGCCGGGCGAAGAAGATATCGGTGGCGTCATCGAAGATCACGGTCACTTGCGACAAACCCGAACGCGACAGCGAACGGGTCTGCTTGAGCCCGGGCAGGCCGGCCATGGCCGTTTCGATGGCGTAGGTGATGCGCTGCTCGGTTTCCAGCGGCGAATAGCCTGGTGCAGCGGTATTGATCTGCACCTGCACGTTGGTGATATCGGGCACCGCGTCGATCGGCAGCTTCTGGTAGCTGTGGATGCCCACCGCAGCCATCAGCACCACGGCGAGCATCACCACCAGGCGTTGCTCGATGGCAAATTGAATCAGGCGTTCGAACATGAGGGTTTCCCGGATCAGTGACTGTGCTCGGCCGAGCCCTTGCCCAGCTCGGACTTGAGGACAAAGCTGCCTGCCGCCGCCACCTGGGTGCCGCGGGCCAGGCCTTCGGTGATTTCGACGAAGCCGCCATCGCGGCGGCCGGTCTTGACTGGCAGCGCCTGGAAGCCATCAGGGGTGCGAGCGAACACCACGCTTCGCTCTTCGAGGGTCTGCAGGGCAATCTGGGGGACCACCACGGCCGCCTCTGCTTGCTCGACGGTCACCGCGATATTGACGAACAACCCGGGGCGCCAGGCCCCCTTGGGGTTGGCCAGCGTGGCGCGGGCAGTGGCAGCGCGGTTCTGCTCGCCGAGCAGGTTGCCGACATAGTTGATGGTGCCCTCGACTTGCGCATCGAGGTCCGGCGAACTCACGGTCACGGCGCGGCCGCTGGTAACCTTGTCCAGATCGCGCGGAGTCACGGCGAACGTGGCCCAGACTCGGTTCAAATCAGACAGGGTGAAGGCATTGCTGGCCTCACTCACCACTTCGCCGACGGTCAGGTGTTTTTCCACCACCACCGCATCGAACGGTGCACGCAGCTCGTAGCGATTGCCCGCCCCCGCCGGGGCCACGGCGGCAACCTTCTGCCCGGCATTGGCCAAGGCGATCTCAGCTTCCTGCAAAACCTGGCGAGCCTGCAGGTAATCCTGCTCGGCGCTGATGCGCTCCTGCCACAACTGCTTTTCACGCTCGAAGGTCAGCCGCGCCAGCTCGACCCGCCGCTGCGCCGCCTGCTGCTCGCTGCGCAGCTCGGAGATCTGTTGGCTGGCGATCACCGCCAGCACCTGGCCACGCTTGACCGGCTGGCCGAGGTCGGCCTGCACCGACTCGACCACACCCGGAACACGCGGCACCACGTGGGCGGTACGGTCCTCATCGAAACGAATCTCGCCAGGAAAACTGATCGCCGTACCCAGGGCACGCGGGCCGGCGGTCACCAACTGGACCCCGGCCGCCTCGATCTGCGCTGCAGAAAGATGCAGCTCGCCCTCTTCATCGTGACCTTCCTCGCCGGACGCAGCAGGCGCGCTGCCGTGGTCGTGGCCGTCATCGCCATGCTCGTCATGGTTTGATTCGCTGGTCTTTGCGGGGGCGAGATTGCCGGTCCAGGCCAGCCCACCGACGCCGATCACGGCGACCAGGGTGGCAAGGATGGCGAACTTGCGTGTGGTGTTCATGGGGGCTCCTGCTGCAAATGAAGAAGGTAGAACGCTCGATCCGCGCCTCAGCGCCCGGCATCCAGCTGGCCATAGATCCGCTCGACCTGTGCCCGGGCATCGCTTGCCGACGCCAGGGCGTCGAGGTACTGCCCACGGGCCTCAATCAGCGTGCGCTGGGCGTCCAGAACTTCGAGGAACGCGAACTTGCCGCGCTCGAAGCCACGCGTAGCGGTATCTACCGCCTGGCGTGCCGAGGGCAGGATGGTGCGGTCGTAGGCGTTGACCTCGGCCATGGCCATGGCCCACTGGCTCAGTGCGCTGCGGGTATCGCTGCGCAGGCGCAGTTCCACTGCGTTGCGCAGGTCGCGGGCCTGGTCGGCGCGACGCGAGGCCGCCAGCACATTGCCCTGGTTTCGGTCGAACAGCGGCAGCGGCATGGACAGCCCGACCACATTGACCCGTTCGCGGTCCTCGCGGCTGTACTGGCTGCCCAGGCTGACCGTGAGGTTGGGGATCCGTTGGGCCTTTTCCGAACCCAGCGCGGCGTCTCCACGCTCGATCTGCGCGGCCGCAAGGCGCCACTCGACAGTCTGCTCGACCTTGCCCAGCAAGACCTCGGCCTGTGGCGCCGGGCCAGGCAACAAGCCGTTGCCATCAAGCTGCGTGAACGCCACATCGGCGCTGCCAATCAAGCGCGACAGCGCCTGCCAGGCCACCGTGCGATCCGCTTCGGCACGGCGCAGTTGCGCCAGAGCCTGGGCCAACTGCACGTCGGCGCGAGTGGCCTCGACCGGCGATGACTGGCCCGCCGCAACCCGCGCCTTTACCACCCGCAGGCCCCGTTCGGTCAAGGCCTTGGACTGCTCGGCCAGCTCCACCGCAGTCTGCGCCCGCAGTGCAGCATGGAAAGCCTGGGTCACATCGGCACGCAGGCCATTGCCCTGGCGCTCGAGCTCCAATCGGGCGATATCCTGCCCGGCCTTGGCCACCTCGACACGCGCGCCACGCTTGCCACCCAACTCGAGCGCCTGGCTGAGCATGACCGTGGTGGTGCTGGTATCGCGGCGAGTGTCTTCACGCTCCCAGGAAAGCTCCGGGTTGGGTATCAGACCCGCCTGGCGCCGTTCGCCTTCGGCAATGCCGAGCGCCTGGCGCACGGCAGCCAGGTCCGGATTATCGGCAAACGCCGCATCGAGCGCCTGGTTCAGGGTCAGGCCCTGTCCTGCCTGGGCGACAGCACTGGCCGACAGCAGGCAAATCAGGGCGAGGAAGCGGGAGGGTTTGAACGGCACGGTCTGGGGTCCTCGACGGCTGGCGATTGCTGGCGAGGGACTCTAGGACGCGGCGGTTATCGTGGCGGTGGCGTGAAGATTACGATTCTGTAATCCAGCCGGAACGGTGGGCGATTATCGCCCCCGATTTTCATACCGAGCGGCGCCAGCTGATTTACAAAACTAACCGGATAGTACAAAACTTGTTGCAACCAACAATAAAAGCGATGCTGCGCCATGCCATCCCCCATCCTTGTACTCAACGGCCCCAACCTCAACCTGCTCGGCACCCGCGAACCTGGTCACTACGGCCGGGAAACCCTCGCCGACCTTGCCAATCTGTGCGCAGCCAGCGCCCGTGAGCTGGGCCTGGAAACCGAGTTTCGCCAGACCAACCACGAAGGTGAACTGATCGACTGGATACATGGCGCCCGTGGCCGCTGCGCCGGCATCCTGATCAATCCCGGCGCCTGGACCCACACTTCGGTTGCCATCCGTGACGCGCTGGTCGCCTGTGAACTGCCGGTGATCGAGGTGCACCTGTCCAACGTCTACAAGCGCGAGCCGTTCCGGCACCTCTCGTTCGTATCGGCGGTGGCCGTGGGGGTGATCTGCGGCTTGGGCAGCCAGGGCTACCGCGCAGCGCTTGCCCACTTCCAGCAACTGCTGCAGGAGGTCGCAGCATGACCCCGCACAGCATCCTCGCCGGCCTGATCGGGCGCGGCATCCAGGCCTCGCGCACACCTGCGCTGCACGAGCACGAAGGCGACGCCCAGGCCTTGCGCTACCTGTACCGGCTGATCGATGCCGACCAGCTGGGTGTGGACGACAGCGCCCTGCCCCGCTTGCTCGACGCGGCGCAGCACACCGGTTTTACCGGGTTGAACATCACCTTCCCGTTCAAGCAGGCGATCCTGCCGCTGCTCGATGAGCTATCGGACGAGGCGCGCGGCATCGGCGCCGTCAACACCGTGGTGTTCAAGGACGGCAGACGCATCGGCCACAACACCGACTGCCTGGGTTTCGCCGAAGGCCTGCGCCGAGGCCTGCCCGGCGTTGCTCGGCGCCAGGTAGTCCAAATGGGCGCTGGCGGCGCGGGGGCCGCGGTGGCTCATGCGTTGCTGGCCGAGGAAGTCGAGAGCCTGGTGCTGTTCGAGGTAGACCGCGCACGCGGGCAAGCGCTGGTGGACAACCTCAGCGCACGCTTCGGGGCCGGCCGCGCGCAGTTGGGCGAAAACCTGGCCCACACTTTGGCGACCGCCGACGGGCTGGTCAATACCACGCCGGTGGGCATGGCCAAGCTGCCGGGTACGCCGTTGCCGGTCGAACTGCTGCACAGGCGCTTGTGGGTGGCGGAGATCATCTACTTCCCACTCGAAACCGAGCTGTTGCGCCACGCCCGGGCGCTGGGCTGCCAGACACTCGACGGCGGCACCATGGCCGTGTTCCAGGCGGTCAAGGCATTCGAGCTGTTCAGCGGTCGCAAGGCCGACCCGATACGGATGCAGGCGCACTTTGCCAGTTTGCGCTGAGTGGCCCGCTGCAGCGGCGCTAGCCGGCGCCTACGTCGACGGCTCGGCCAGCAGCTCGCGGATCACCTGTTCCTGGCCAGCGTAGTCCCCTTCACCGAAATGCACATGGCGCACCTGCCCCTTGCGATCGACGAAGTAATGCGCCGGCCAGAACTGGTTGCCCCAGGCATTCCAGATCCGGTAGTCGTTGTCGACCGCCACCGGATAACCGATGTCGAGCGAGCGCACCTTCTGCCTGAGATTGCCCACATCATGCTCGTAGTCGTACTCCGGCGTATGCACGCCCACCACCACCAGCCCCTGGTCGGCATAGCGCTTGGCCCACTGGTTGACGTACGGCATGCTGCGCTTGCAGTTGATGCAGTCCCAGGTCCAGAAGTCCACCAGCACGACCTTGCCCTTGAGAGCAGGCGCATCCAGCGGCGGCGAGTTGATCCACGCCTGGGCACCTGCCAGCGAAGGCATCGGCCCCAGGTCGTCGCGCGCCAGCAGGTGCCCGGCCAGGCCCAGGCCTGCGAGCGCCAGGATCACACCGCCCACCTTGAGCCAGCGGCGTCGCCAGGGGCTGCCTGGCTCAGCCTGGCTGCGATCAGTTGTCATGGCAACCACCGGTGGCATAGGTACGGTACTCGACGCTCTGTGCCTGACCCTGCGAGTCCAGGTAATCCATGCGGGTATTGACCACGCCACAGGCGTTGCTGCGATCGTTCTTCACCGACAGTACGCGCTTGACGTCCAGGTGATCACCGTAGCGGTACTGCATGGCCTGGCTGTCGGGCATCGGTTGGGTGCTGGCCTGGGCGGCGATGGCGCCGAAGCTGAGTACGGCGAACAGGCTGGCAGTGGCAAGGGTCTTGAAGTTCATGGTGTATCTCCTGCGGGGCTTTAGGTGGAGAGCAGTTCACTCCCCGGTCGAGAGCCATTTGAAGCCCGCCAGGTATCGGCCATGTGTCGAGAAACGCGCGTGCTGCTTCGTTCTGTATCTGTGTCGCCGACAGATACACTGCAATACAAACACCCGCAGGCAAGCGAGCCGAGCCTCGTTACACTGTGCCCATCGCACTCATTACAGGACCACCATGATGGAACACGTCGATCACATCCTGATCGTCGACGACGACCGCGAAATTCGCGAGCTGGTCGGCAACTACCTGAAGAAGAACGGTCTGCGCACGAGCATCGTCGCCGACGGCCGGCAGATGCGCAGCTTCCTCGAAGGCAACTCCGTCGACCTGGTCGTGCTCGACATCATGATGCCCGGCGACGACGGCCTGTTGCTGTGCCGCGAACTGCGCGCCGGCAAGCACCGCAACACGCCAGTCCTGATGCTCACTGCACGCAACGACGAGACCGACCGCATCATCGGCCTGGAAATGGGCGCCGACGACTATCTGACCAAACCGTTCTCCGCCCGCGAGCTGCTGGCGCGGATCAATGCAGTGCTGCGCCGCACGCGCATGCTGCCGCCCAACCTCACCATCAGCGAAAGCAGCCGGCTGATCGCTTTCGGCCAATGGCGCCTGGACACCACCGCCCGTCACCTGCTCGACGACGAAGGCACCCTCGTGGCCTTGAGCGGCGCCGAGTACCGCCTTTTACGGGTATTCCTCGACCATCCGCAGCGGGTGCTCAGCCGCGAGCAACTGCTCAACCTCACCCAGGGCCGCGAAGCCGACATCTTCGACCGGTCCATCGACTTGCTGGTCAGCCGGTTGCGCCAGCGCCTGGGCGACGACGCGCGCGAGCCGACCTGCATCAAGACCGTGCGCAGCGAGGGCTATGTGTTCTCGCTGCCGGTCTCGCTGATCGAGTCGCCGACATGAAGTGGCCGGGCACCCTCGCTTCGCGCCTGGCGCTGATCTTCCTGACGGGGCTGGTGCTGGCCTACGGCTCCTCGTTCGGCCTTCAGTTCTACGAGCGCTATGTCAGCAGCCGCTCGATGATGCTGAGCAACCTGGAAATGGACGTCGCCACCTCGGTGGCCATCCTCGATCGCCTGCCCGCCGCCGAACGTGCTGGGTGGCTTGCGCGCCTGGAGCGTCACAACTACCGCTACCGCCTCGACCAAGGCCTTGTCGGCCAGAGCATGCCCAGCGCCGACCCGCCCATGGCAGCAGAGTCGATCGTCAAGGCGATCGGCAAGGACTATCACCTGACCTTCCAGGATATCCCCGGGCCGAACCCGCACTTCCAGGCGCACCTCAAGTTCGCCGACGGCGCGCCACTGACCATCGACGTCACCCCGGCCCCGGTGCCACTGGCCACCTGGCTACCGGTGGTGCTGTTGTTCCAGCTGGCGATCCTGCTGCTGTGCACCTGGCTTGCGGTACGCCTGGCGATCGGCCCGCTGACGCGCCTGGCCCAGGCCGTCGACCACCTCGACCCCGACAAGCCCGGGCCACAGCTGGATGAGAGCGGCCCGCGTGAGGTGAAGTACGCCGCCGTCGCCTTCAACGCCCTGCAGGCACGCATCGCCGCTTATCTCAAGGAGCGCATGCAATTGTTGGCCGCCATCTCCCATGACCTGCAGACACCGATCACGCGTATGAAGCTGCGCGTGGAAGTGATGGACGACGGGCTGGAGAAGGACAAACTGTGGAGCGACCTGAGTGCCATGGAGCATCTGGTGCGCGAGGGGGTAGCCTACGCCCGCAGCATGGACAGCAGCACCGAACAGCCATGCAAGGTCAATCTAGACGCGTTTCTCGACAGCCTGGTATTCGATTACCAGGACAGCGGTGCGCAGGTCGTACGCTGCGGCGACACCGACACGGTGCTGCACACCCGCCCCCATGCCCTGCGCCGAGTCCTGGTCAACCTGCTGGACAACGCCTTGAAGTTCGCCGGCTCTGCGCGCCTGGAAGTCAGCCACCGGAGTACCGGCGACACCCTGATCCGGGTGCTCGACGAAGGTCCGGGGATTCCCGAGCAGGAGTTGGGCGAGGTGCTCAAACCCTTCTATCGGGTCGAAGGTTCACGCAATCGCAGTACCGGTGGGACCGGGCTAGGGCTGGCAATTGCCCATCAACTGACCCAGGCCATGGGTGGGCGACTGAGCCTGAGCAATCGTGAAAGCGGTGGGCTGTGCGCCCAGATAGAACTGCCGCCCTCGCACCTGTAGAAATAACCCTGCCTATAGGAGGGGTCTCCCCTCCTTCCCTCGGGTCTTGTACGGTTCTGTAGCACACCCGCCTAACGGTACACGCCGATACACAATCCGCGCCTGGCCGACACACTGCAGATACCCCTTCCCAACACACTCCCAGCCACAACAACGCGACGGCATTCGCCGTCGACGACCTGGGAGCTGCTCATGAAAAACCTCGCGTTACCCTCCGGCTGGAAGCTGTTCGCTGCCCTTGCCGGCCTGACCCTGCTGATGACCGGGCTGGCCCTGTGGATGCACCCCGTCGACTCTGCCGATGCCCTGCGCACCGCCATCCGCGCCACCGCGCGCAGCTCCTTCGCGCTGTTCCTGCTGACATTCCTCGCCTCCTCGCTGGTGACCCTGTTGCCTGGTGCCTTCAGCCGCCAGGTACTGCGTGAACGACGCGTCCTCGGGTTGGCCTTCGCCTTCTCCCACACGGTTCACGGCGTGCTGATCTACCTCTATGCGCAACGCTTCCCGGAGCTGTTCTGGGCCGGGCGCACCGCAGTGGCCAACATTCCCGGCAGTGTCGGCTACCTGTTCATCCTGTTGTTGACCCTGACCTCGTTCAAAGGCGCCATGCGCCTCCTAGGCGGCCGCCTGTGGCGAGGCCTGCACAGCACCGGCACCTGGGTGCTGGCCGGGGTGTTCTGCCTGTCGTTCTACAAGCGCATCCCCATGGGCGGCTGGTACCCGCTGGCATTCGCCCTGATGTTCGCCGCCATCGTCCTCAAGCTCACCGCAAAACGCGCTCAACACCTGCGCCGCGCCAAACCCGCCCTTTCCTGCTGAAGCGAGACCTGCACCATGACAACACTGATCAATCGCACCCTTGCACGTATCGACAACACCGGCAACTGGAGCGCGGACCTGCCGCTGCGGCTGTTCCTGGCCTGGGAGTTCTTCGAGTCGGGCCTTGAAAAGTTCAATGGCAACAACTGGTTCGTCGACTTGCAGGCCAACTTCCCCTTCCCGTTCAACATGCTGCCCGCTGAGTTCAACTGGCAGGTGTCGATGTGGGCCGAGCTGATCTGTCCGTTGCTCCTGCTGCTGGGCTTCGGTACACGCCTGGCCTCGGTCGTGTTGGCCGTGGTGACGGTCGTCGCGATCGCCTCCGTGCACTGGCCGGCACATTGGTCGTCACTGACTGAGCTGGCCCAGGGCTATACCATTACCGACCGCGGCTTCGGCAACTTCAAGCTTCCGCTGATCTACCTGGTGGCGTTGCTGCCCCTGATACTCAAGGGATCGGGTCGTCTGAGCCTGGATTATTGGCTGACTCGCCGCTGGCAGCACGGCTGACCAAGGGTCTGCAGAACACAAAGCCCACGCCTGTTACCAGGTGTGGGCTTTGTGTTTTTCGCGAAGTGGAAACACCCGTGGATGGGCCCGCACGATTGATACGGGCACCTGTTGAGGCGCCCCGTCAGGGCGCCCGGGTTCCAATGATCACACCCTGGGCGCGCAACCCTTCGAGCATTGCTCTCCCGCCCTCGAGCGACGCCTCGCCCCCCAGCGCCAGCAAGCGCTCACGCCCGCTGCCCGAGGCGTTCAACAGCTGCCACGCCAGTGGCGCCAGGCGAGAAAAGTGCACCTTGAATCCTGCATCGCGGTGTACCAGCAGCAGGGACGGCATCTCTGGCGCCTGTTCAGGCTGGTAACCCGGGCCGATTTGCTCCACCGGCCACTGGTAAGCCAGCACCTGGGCCACACAGGAGAGCAGCGGCTCGCCGTCGAGCATATCGCCGTCTGGATCGTGTGCCGGGTCCTGCGCATCAGTGAGGCTCAGGTACGCCTCGATCCACTCGTAATGCGCCAGTTCCAGTTGCCAGGGTGCATCCAGCTCGACACCCTGCAGGTAATCGATGAAGCACTCGGCGATTTCGGTGAACAACGGGGTCTGGCTGCGATAGTTGGCGTAGAAGTCGCGCACCCGGGCATGCCAGACCTGATCGCCCAAGGTCCTGCGCATCACCGGGAAACTGCCGGCCAGCAAGCCCTCGATGGCACCGTAGAACAGCTCGCGGTAGACCCTCAACCGCCGCGCCTCGATACCGGGTGGCGCCGGATGGCGCAGCGGGTCGCGCAGGTGACGGGCCAGGGTGAATTGTTGCTCGCGCAGCTCAGTCATGGCGCAACCCTCCGGCAGCCTGCTGCAGCGCCCGGATGCGTGCAGTCTCGGCCAGCAGCTCGGCCATGGGCGGGTAGTTGAAATCGCGCTCCAGCACTGTCGGCTGGTTGCCGAAACGCTGGCAAGCGATCGAGAACAGCGTCCATACGTCTTCCTTCACCGCAGCGCCGTGGGTATCGACCTTCAAGTCCGGCGCCTCGTCGTAGTGCCCCGCCACATGCATGCCAACCACCCGTTCGCGCGGCAGCCCTTCGAGAAAGGCCAATGCGTCGTATCGATGGTTGCAGGCATTGACGAAGACGTTGTTGACGTCCAGCAGCAGGTCACAGTCGGCTTCCTCGAGCACGGCGCAGATGAACGACAACTCGCTCATCGCCTGGTAAGGCGCGGCGTAGTAGCTGATGTTTTCCACCGCGATACGTCGGCCCAGACAATCCTGGGCCTGGCGGATACGCGCAGAGACATGGCGGACAGCTTCGTCGGTGAAAGGAATAGGCATCAGATCGTAGAGATGGCCATCATCGCTGCAATAACTCAGGTGTTCGCTGTACAGCTTCACCTGGTATCGGTCCATGAAACGGCGGGTGCTATCGAGCAGCTTCAGGTCCAGCGCCTCGGGGCCGCCCAGCGACAGTGACAGGCCATGGCAAGCGATTGCGAAACGTTCGGCGAGCTGCGCCAGGCCATGGCCAAAGGCGCCGCCGACATTGATCCAGTTCTCCGGGGCGCATTCGAGAAAGTCCACGGTGCCTGGCTCCAGTTTCAGCAGTTCAGCAAGCAGGCCGCGGCGCAAACCAAGGCCGGTGAGCAAGGGTTGGGAATGCATGAGAGAAGTCTCCGTAGGGGCCGGAAACGACTGCGGGGCAAGCCGCCTTCCGTTGAACGATGGAAGATGGCTTGCCCCGCGCGCTAACCGGCGAGAGGTCAGATTTGTCGAATGAAATGGCAGAACGGCGGGAGAAGATTGCAGATAGCGGTCATGGCAAGGCTCCACATCGGTCGAAAGGTCAGCTCATTTCGCCGCAATGGTGTGTCCTTGGTGTATCGGGCAATGGCGGAATTTGTATGGCAATCGGTCACCGGGGCCCGGTGATACAGTGCGATACAAAAACGCCGGTCTGCAAAGACCGGCGCGGGGGGTTCAGTCGTCCAGTGGCTTGGGCGGTGCTGCCGGCTTGGCTGGTTTGGCGGCCTTGCCAGTTTCTTTCGCTTTGGGCTCTGCGGCCGGGGTGGCCGCTACCGGCTCGGGTGTCGCGATGGCTTTCTCAGCGGCGGGCAATTCGTCAACCGCCTTGAAAATCGCCTGCGGGTCGATCTTCTCACCGCTTTCATCATCCTTGAGCATGTGCCGCTCGCCATCCTTGCCGATCAGGATCACCTTGGTGCCTTTGCTCGCGCCAAGCTTGAGCTCGCGGATCAGCGCCATGGTGGTCTGCTGCTCGAGGTTCTTGTCTTCGCGTTTGCCCATCATCTGGGCAACGCTGAACAGCACCAGGTTGCGCTCCTTGAACCCGGCCTGGGTGGCTGGATCCTTCAAGGCCTCTTCCAGCCCGCGCAAGGTCGGGTCGGCGCTGCTGGGGGCGATCACGACCAATGGCCGTGCCTTGCCCAGCTCCTTGGCCAGGGGCGCATCGCTGTCGGCCGCCAATAGCGGGGCGGCGACGGCAAGCAGGGTGGCGAGGGTCAGTGACCGGACGAGCATCTGTATCTCCTTGTTCTCTCGATATATCAATGACTACAGATCATAGAGAAAGATCCGAAACGGAGCCTAAACCACCTGTGGTGGACCATGCGCTGTGCAAAGGTAACTTCCGGTGTCCAGACCTTCGCTCAGGAGGTACGGAAATGGCCGGCACCCACTGCAGAGCATAGCCCAACAATGAACGCCGGCCCCCTTCGCCGCTCAGCCCATGCCGCTGCCACGGCTTGGTCCAGGCTGCGGCTCGGAAGCACCCGGTTCCAGCTGGGATGGGTTCTGCGCCAGCGCGGCTCGGGTCAGTTCTATGATCCGTGCCTGCACCGCCGCATCGTGCTCGGTCGACAGCAGGTCCATCGTCTGGCGAAAGGTCTGTGAATCCATGCCTGTGCCAAGCGCGCGCATGCGCTCGGCGAATTCGCTATCGACCAAGCGCATCTCAAGGCTGGCACGCTGCTCGCGCAGTTGCCGGTCGATATCGGCCTGCCGCTGCTGATGGTCCTCCAGGGCGTCCCCCCTCAGGCCGTCGGCTTGAAGGCTCAGTTGGCCGGACTGCGCCTGCAGCCGCTGCACCTCGTCACGCAGGGCTTACAAGGTATCGTCATAGGATCGGGCGCCTGATGAATCATCGCCAGCCATCTCCTGAACCACCTCGATACGCTCGAAGAACGGCTTCTTGATGGCGTCGAACTCCGCTTGATGGCTGTTCTTGAGATGCTCTGTCCAGAATTCACGCATGAACAGCGACTCGACCATGGCCTGCTCGGTTTCCCCCTCGCGCAGCCGCTGGCGGGCGGCAGCCAGACGCTCGGGAGTCAAGCCGGCAGTCTGCTGGTAGGCGATGTCTGCCGGTTGTGCAGGCAGATCGAAGTCATCGCGCAGCATGACACGGTAGGCCAGTTCCACCTCGACTTCATCGGGGTCACGCCCCGCGACCACACGAGCGGCAATGTCATCGACGGCAATCCGTTCGATTTCATCCAGGCGCCACAGCTGCCGTCCCAGGCGAACCAATGCCGCATCCTGGGCACCCGCCTTGGCGTCGACCAGCGCCTTCCAGACCAGCATGCGCACTTCCAGTCGGCTGAAGTTACCGATGACACTGTCCTGGCAGGTCCTGGGCAACATCGCCTGGGTGAACAGTTCCTCGCGCAACTCGGCATGCTCGCGCATCGCAAGCATCATGCTGGTCACTCGCCGCCCAAGATCGGCGCCATGATTGCGAAAATCCAGTGTCTCCAGCAGGCGGCGCAACAAGGCCATGAAGTCGGCGCTGCCCGGCGCCTCGGCCAGCCCATTCCAGTACTCGTCGAACTGTGCGGTGGCGCCTGATTCGATCACCCGTTGCCAGGTATTTCGGGCACTGTCGAGCGCAGCAGCACCCTCCTCCGCTTGATCACTGACATTTTCGGCTTCCAGCTCCTCTTCAATTATCAGTTGATGACGAATCATGAAGCTGCGCAGTCGCTCGGTCGACGCGGCGCTCAGCGGGTTCTCGCTCAACAGCACCGCGCGGGCGTACCACCTCGGGGCACTGAAGAAGTGATCGGGAAGTTCGACAATTGCGTTGTGACGCAGGTCAGCGACCACCAAAGAGCCTCGACTCAGCAAGCCCTCGGGCAACTCGCTGATTCCGGTGTGTGCCAGTTGCAGGGAGTTCAGGTGCGGCATGCCCGCCACGGAAAAACTGCGCCCCAATGGGTTGTACGACAAATCCAGCAGCCTCAGGTGCGTCAGTTGCAGCAGCGTGGTCGCCTGGCGATCGTCCAGCATGATCTGATTGCCGGTCAGGTCCAGCTCACGCAGTCGCGACAGGTGACGTAACCGGGGCGGCAGGCGGGTAAGCCTGTTGTTGGGTAACTCGAGGACTTCCAGGCGACTGAACGCCCGCATGAATGTGCTGGAAATCTCGGTCAGGCCAATGCCGCGCAACGACAACGACACCACCTGATCGAAGCGAACCTGTTGCGAAAGCTCCGGGAGCGACTGCAGCGACACGGTCCACAGGTTCAAGCGTTGACCGATCACGCGCCCGTTCTGGTCGTACACCCTGGGCAGCGTGCGCCGCCAGGCCGCAAGCAAGGCGTCACGCATGTAGACCCTTTCGCCACGGGCGCTCAGGCTCATGGGCTGATTGGTCCACAATTGCAGGTCCGTCTCCAGCACGGCCAACTCATCCTCAAGCCGACTCAGCTCGGTGTGAATGTTCCCGCCGCTGTTGCCAAGCGTCACCAGCCAGGCCTGTGCATCGTTGTCGCTCAGGTTCGGGTAGAGGTTACGCACCCTGGCGAACAACGGCCGGTCTCGCCCCCGTCCTCCTCCGCGACCGCTCAACGGGTAACCGACCCGGCCATCCGCCAGACGTTGCGGCGCGCGGAACCAGCCTGCGGAGGCCCGCCTGCCGAGCATCGTCTGGACGTCCGCCCGACGGGCCGCGGTCGCGCGCGCCAGGGTCACACGCAGGTTGTGGGCCAGGGGCTCGCCCAATCCCAGGGCCTCCCGCTGAGGGCCATCCATCGCACTGCTCAGGACCTCGAACAACTCCCCTTCCCCGAGCACCGCCTCGGTTGCCCCATCGAGCAGTAGGAAGTCCCCATCGGTGTGAACCAGTGTCAGAGTGCGAACGGCCTGTGTGCGGTCTATCGACAGCAGCACCGGGCCGTTCGCAGAGCCCTCGCACAAGCGCCAGGCCACGTTGCGCGAAGCACCCGGCAGGGTGTCGAGCACCTGCAGCGCAACACGGGCAAGGTCGGCATTCTGGCTAGCGTCCAGGTACAACCCTTCGAACACTCGGGCCACTCTGATACGCCACACCGCAGCGCCCGCCTTTGAAGCAAGGTCCATCGCAACCCGGCCGTCATCCAGCAAGCGCTGGCGATCCACAACACTGGCTTCGCGCATCAGTTGCGCAGCCGCTCGACCGTGCAATGAAGCGAACTGCCGACACAGACGCTGGACGCCTGCGTCCCCCGGTGGCTGCTCCAACGCATACAGCTGCTCGAACAGACGCCTTCGTTCGGACCAGATCAACTCCGCCAATGCCTGGTCCGAAGCACCCGCTGCGCCGGGCAGTAACCGCGCCTGATCAAGCACGGCCTCTTCGGTGGGCATGACCCCGCCGCGCAATTGCCTGACCACTCGACGGATTCGCAGGTCCAGCCGATACCGAACGACACTGTCCTGCCATTCGCCATGGGCCACGCGCCCCTCCACATGTACCGCTCGCAGATGCCGGGCCTGTATGTCGTGGGCGAGCAGGATCTCATCGATCTGGTCGTCATCCAGCTCGGCAAAGTCATGGCCCAGGCGCCGGAAAGAGCGCCGAGGGTCATCCCACTCCAGCGGTTGCTCCCACCACAACCGCCAGCTACCCGCGCCATTGTGTCTGAGCACCGGCGCATGGTTGTCGTCACCCTGCAGGCGCCAGCGCTGATCGCTGCCCTGCGCAACGCGATAGTACTGACCATCCATTTCAACCCAACAGCCTTCGCCGGCCCGGTATACACCCAGGTCGTCACGCACGGCCCCCGCAGGCGGCGCACTGCGAAAGGGTGTGAGGTCTTCTTTCCACAGCCGCGTGCTGCCGTCCTCCAGCCGCACCGGCAATAGGCTATCGACGAGTGCCGAACGGCTCCAGGCCGCTCGCGCCAGCTGCGCACCTGCCGCCGTAGCCGCAATCATGGCGACATCGCCGGCGACGTTGAGCAGGTGATCGAGTGCCTCGCTGCTGTCCCCCTCGTGCCAGGCCTCGACACCGTGGTAGACCTCACCCAGCAGTTGCCATGCGCTTACCGCGAGCAACACCGCGCCCAGGGCCGGCACGAAAAGCCCCGCTATGCTGAGCAAAGCCCAGCCCTCTGCGGACAAGCGCTGATCATGCTCACGCCGGACCTGTTCATCCACAGCAGCCGAGGGCACGGCGATCATCGCCGCATCGGCCTTGACCTGCGCGATGCGCGCACGACCCAGCGCAATGAACAGCGAGCCCTCCAAGGTACTGGCGGTGGCCTGATCGCTGATCTCCCAAGGATGCATGTGCTCTTCCAACGCAATGTTCGCCAGGTCGGACACGCCCTGGTAGCCCGAAGCCACAGCAGAAAAGAACGACTGCGCATCGCGGCGCAACACGAAGCGGCTGAAGAAACGCTGATACCCGGGCAGCCGCAAGCGCTTGCCTAGGTCATTGGCAAAGTAGCGCAGGTTGGGGAACGCGCTCCATGGGGTCGCGGGGTCGCCCGGAATATGGACCAGCACGCGGTGGCTGGAGCTGTACAGGGGGCTGAGGGTCTCATCGCGCACATCCAGCACCACGATCTGCTCCAGGGTGCACGCCAACAGGCTCAGGCGCTTGCACTGTACCGGTCGTCCTTCGAAGGTCAACGGGGCTTTCTGCGCGCAGAGATTCTGCACCAGCACGTATTCGTCCTCGCTCAGGACGCCTTTGAGCCGAGCGACACAGGCATCGGCCAGCATGCCGTAGCGATGGGCACGGCCGAACACCGAGTCGGCGCCAGCCTCCGAATCGCTGTACAGCTCCAGCACCGTGTGCAAATGGCGCTGGTATTGACCGCCCAGGTCCAGTGACCGGCACAGCGCAGCGAAATGACGCGCACTGGGCAGCCGGGCAGAGCCATTGCCGGGATCGCCTAGCCGGGTACCGGGTAACTGCCCGCCGTCCTCGGTTTCCTCCTCGCGGAAGTTGCCCAGCGCCGCCTCGAGCAGGGGCATCTGCGTGTACACCGGCACCGTCACCGGATAGCCGATGGGTATCGAGGTCAGCACCGGCTCACGGTGTCCACGCCGAAACTGCAACGTACGGACATCGAAAGGCTCGTCGACATGGGGCTTGAGGGCCTCGGCCAGACGAGTCTGGGCAAAGCTGTCCAGGGGTTCCAACTGCCCCATGATGGCTTGAGCCCGCGTCTGGAAGTACACGCTGAGCTGCATCGCCTCGTGCAACTGCTTCACCTGTTCCGGGGAGGCCTGACGCAGCCAGTCCGGCAAACGCTCCCCAATCACGGCGTCCTGATGCAAGGCCGGAAAATCGGGGACGGTCGTGGCGTCTTCTTCGCGCTGTTCGCGGGGGGTCGGCATGGCATCGCGCTCCTTGAAAAAAGAAGCGCAGGCTAGGTGGCAGGGGCCCCGCTCGGGCAGTAGATAGATGCCACCCCGACGGCGGCCCACCGAGCGTGCGGCGGGGCCCTCAGAAGAGCAGGAGCTGGCGATCGGTCAGGCTGGCGAAATCATCCCCAACGAACGGCAGGATCGCATCCGCCACCGGCTGCAACTGCCGGCTCAGGTAGTGCTCGTGATCGACTGGCGACTGCAGGTTCTCCAGAGGCTCCGGGCCTGCCGTGGTGATGAGGTAGCTGATCCAGCCTCCCCGCTGGTATTGCAGCGGGCGACCCAGGCGCAGGTTGTATTCATCGGCAAGGCGCGCGGCGCGCACATGGGGTGGCACGTTGCGCTGGTAGTCCTGCAAAGGGCGACGCAGCCGCTTGCGATACACCAGCAGTTCATCCTGTTCGCCCAACAGCGTGCGTCGTACATAATCGCGCACATAGTCGCGGTAGGGTTGGCCCCGAAAGATCCGGCCATACAGCTCCTGCTGGAACTGCCGAGCCAGCGGCGACCAGTCGGTGCGTACCGACTCCAGCCCTTTGTACACCACCTCGTCCTGGCCGTCTGCGCGCTGTACCAACCCGGCATAGCGCTTCTTGCTGCCCTCCTCGGTGCCGCGGATGGTCGGCATCAGGAAGCGCCGGTAGTGGGTTTCGAACTGCAGCTCCAGCGCACTGTGCAGCCCCAGCTCTTGATCCAAATGCTCGCGCCACCACTGGTTGACCTCAGCCAACAGTGCACGCCCGATACGCGCCGCCTGCTCCTCGTCGTGCGCCCCCTTGAGCCAGACGAAGGTGGAGTCGGTGTCGCCATAGATCACGTCATAACCACGTGCTTCGATCAGCGCTCGGGTCTGGCGCATGATCTGATGCCCGCGCAGGGTGATCGACGATGCCAGGCGCGGGTCGAAGAACCGACAACCGCTGGAGCCAAGCACGCCGTAGAAGGCATTCATGATGATCTTCAGGGCCTGGGACAACGGGGCGTTACCCGCTTTCTTCGCCGCTTCGCGATTCTGCCAGACCCGCTCGACGATGGCTGGCAAGGCGTGGCGGGTACGCGAGAAGCGGGCGCCACGAAAGCCCTCGACCGAGCTTGTCTGATCGGGCTCGCGCAAGCCTTCCACCAGCCCCACCGGGTCGATCAGGAAGGTACGGATGATCGACGGGTACAGGCTCTTGTAGTCCAGCACCAGCACCGATTCGTACAAGCCTGGCCGCGAGTCCATGACGAACCCGCCTGGGCTGGCCTCGCCCTCGCGGCTGCCCAGGCTCGGCGCGACGAAGCCCAGCCGGTGCATGGCCGGGATGTAAAGGTGACAGAACGCCGCCACCGAGCCGCCGCTGCGGTCCACCGGCAGGCCAGTCACCGTGGCACGTTCAAGAAGGAAGTCGAGCAGCCGGGTGTGCTCGAAGATGCGGGTGACCAGCTCGCAATCCTTGAGGTTGTAGCGCGCCAGGGCCGGCTTGTCCTCGGCGAACATCCGGTTGATCTCATCCATGCGCTGGTAGGGAGTGTCGATGGCCTTGCCTTCGCCCAGCAGGGTCTGGGCGACGTTTTCCAGGCTGAACGAGGGGAAGCTCCAGGTCGCCGAGCGCAGGGCTTCGATGCCGTCGATCAATAGCCGCCCCGGCGCATCGGCGAAGAAATGCGTGCGGCTGCCATGCTCGCGCAGGGTCATCGGCGCACCATCGCGGCCCAGGCACAGAGGCACCTGCAACTGCCGAGCGTGATCGTGGAGGATACGCAGGTCGAACTGCACCAGGTTCCAGCCGATGATCGCGTCCGGGTCGTGACGCTCCAACCAGCGGTTGAGGCATTCGAGCAACTGGCCACGGTCGGCGCAGTAGTGCAGGTCGAAATCCTCCACCTGCATTGGGCCGTTGGGAGGTCCGAGCATGTAGACCTGGCGCTGACCGCATCCCTCCAGCGCGATGCTGTACAGCTCGCCCCGTTCGCTGGTCTCGATATCCAGAGACACCAGGCGCAGGCTCGGGCGGTAATCCGGATGAGGCTTGAGCTGGGCATCCACGACCGTTCCCTGGGCATCGACACGACCACCGAACAAGACCGGCGCGGTAATGAAGCGCTCCATCAGATAGCGCTCCGGCGGTCGGATGTCGGCTTCCAGCACCTCGACGCCGGCCGTGCGCAAGCGTTTGTCCAAGGCCATCAGTTGGCGGTGTTGGCGGCAGTAAAGGCCCATCACCGGCCGCTGCTGAAAGTCGCGCAGTTCAAGGGGGCGCAGCTCTGCGCCCGGCTCATCGCCGAGCAACAGTTGTGCATGTGCGGCCTGCTGCGCGGGCACGAACGCCACCGAAACCTGCGCGCCCAGGCGTACACGCCGGGGGCCCTGGTCGGTGGCCAGCCAGAACTCCACACACGTGCCGTCGGGGGTGTCATGCCAATGGCGGGTCAGGACAAAACCCTGCTGCAGCTCCACATGGACCTCACACACTTGATCAAGCGCGAATTCTACCCGCTTTGCGCAAGCCCCGGGACGTTTGGCGATTCTGCAACACGCGGGCAGATGTGAAAAATTTGTCGATTTTTTGGCATACCACGCTTTCGAGGCGCGACAAATCCTGACAAACTTATTGCCAATCATTCTCATAAGCACTAGCAACAAGGATATCCAGGCATGCCCCCTGCTGCTCCGCCTCGTCGTTTCGCGCTCAACCTGCTGACCCTGGCCATCGGTTTCAGCACCCTGCCCCATGCCATGGCTGACGACCAGCAACCACCCGCAGCGCTGGAACTGGGCGCCACCGAGATCAGCGACAACCGGCTGGGCAGCACCACCGAAGGCAGCACGTCCTACACCACCGGCGCCATGAACACCGCGACCAAGCTGCCGTTGACCATGCGCGAGACCCCGCAGGCGGTCACCGTGATCACCCGTCAGCGCATGGACGACCAGAACATGACCAGCATCAACGACGTGGCCCGCTACACCCCGGGGCTGTTCCTCAACCAGTCCAGCGGCCCCGGCCGCCAGAGCTACACCGCCCGAGGCTTCGACGTCGACAACCTGATGTACGACGGCATCCCAAGCGCGTATACCGGTTGGGTGGTTGGCGCCCAACCCAACCTGGCGATGTTCGACCGCGTCGAAGTGGTTCGCGGCTCCACCGGCCTGGTCACAGGCGCCGGTACACCATCAGCGGCCATCAACCTGGTGCGCAAGCGCCCACTGGCCGAACAGAAAGTCACCGTCACCGGCGCGGCCGGTAGCTGGGACAACTACCGCGGCGAGCTCGACGCCTCCAGCCCGCTCAACGACAGCGGCACCCTGCGCGGCCGGATAGTGACCTCCTACCGCGACGCCAACGGATTCCGTGATGGTCAGGAAGAAAACCATGGGCTGTTCTATGCCATCAGCGAAGCCGACCTGAGCGACGACACCACCTTGACCCTGGGCTTTTCGCACCAGAAGGACAAGACCAATTTCTTCTGGGGGGCCATCCCGACCGACCTCAGCGGCCATCATCTGGATGTGTCGCGTTCGTACAACCCCGGCACCGACTGGGAAGACAAGGACCAGGAGATCAACACTCTCTTCGCCGAAGTGCGCCACCACCTGGCCAATGACTGGAAGCTGCAGGTCAACGCCAACTACAGCGAGCAGAACGCGCTGTTCCGCGGCTCTTACCTGTCGCGCTGGAACACCGCCAAGACCCTGAGCAGGACGGTCTACCAGTCCGCGCACGACGAGAACCAACTGGGTCTCGACGCCTTTGCCAGCGGCCCCTTCGAGCTGCTGGGCCGCAGCCATGAATTGGTGCTGGGTGCCAGCAAGCGCATCTACGACATGAACGAGCGCGAATACAGCCCCTATGACACCGACTATCCGCTCGATAGCGGCAAGCCGAACTTCCTGCACACTGGCAACAGTCGCTACCTGATCAACCAGGAAGGCGTCTACGCCACCACCCGCCTGAGCCTGGCAGACCCGCTCAAGCTGATTCTCGGCGGGCGCCTGGACTGGTACGACTACGACCAGCGCGACAACAACGACGGCGACTACAAGGTGACCCGCAATGTCACCCGCTATGGCGGCCTGATCTACGACCTGGACGAGCATCACTCGGTGTATATGAGCTACACCGACATCTTCACTCCGCAGAGCGGCAAGGATGTCTCCGGCAAGCCGATCATCCCGATCGTCGGCAAGAACTATGAAGTCGGCATCAAAGGCGAATACTTCGACGGTGCCCTGAACGCCAGCCTTGCGGTGTTCCGTATCGACCAGGAAAACCGCCAGGTCCAGATCGGCGCGGCCAACTGCCCGCAGATGACCTGCTATGAAGCCTCGGGCGAAGTACGCAGCCAAGGTATCGATTTCGAACTGCAGGGTGCACTGACCGACCATTGGCAGATCGGCACCGGCTACACCTACGCCCGCGTGCACACCATCAAGGACGAGAAGAACCCGGCGAGCGTCAACAAGCCGCTCAAGTCCGACACGCCCGAACACCAGTTCAAGCTGTTCACCACCTACCGCTTCCAGGGCCCGCTGGAAAAACTGCGAGTGGGCGGCGGCATCACCTGGCAGAGCCGCATGTACAACGACATCCCGGTCAATGGCGGCAACTATCGGTTGGTACAAGGTAGCTACGCAGTCACCGACCTGTTGGCCGGCTACCAGGTCAACCAGCATCTGGACCTGCAGCTCAACGCCAACAACATCTTCGACAGGAAGTACTACTCGTCCATTTCGAAGTCGGTGGACTACGGCGGCGACACCTTCGGCGATCCACGCAACCTGATGCTGACGGCCAAGTACAGCTTCTGACCCTCGCGGGCTGGCGGGCCAGGCCTGTCAGCCCTTGATCGCGCGCTCGATCGTGGCGATGTCGATCTTGTCCATCTTCATCATCGCCTCGAACGCCCGCTTGGCTGCCGCGCGGTCGCTACCGCCGACCGCGTCGGTCAGCACCCGCGGGCTGATCTGCCACGACAACCCCCATTTATCCTTGCACCAGCCGCACACGCTGGCCTGGCCACCGTTATCGATGATCGCGTGCCAGTAGCGATCGGTCTCGGCCTGGTCGTCAGTGGCCACCTGGAACGAAAACGCCTCGGAATGCTTGAACGCGCCCCCACCATTGAGGCCCAGGCACGGGATGCCCATCACGATAAACTCCACCGTAAGCACATCACCCTCCTTGCCCGAGGGGTAGTCGCCCGGCGCCTTGTGCACGGCCACCACACGGCTGTCGGGGAAAGTGTCGGCGTAGAACTGCGCCGCCGCCTCGGCATCGCTGTCGAACCACAGGCAGATAGTGTTCTTGCTGGGCATGGCAGGCTCCCGGATCGGTGGATGATCCTGAGCAGTCTAGCCGGGCCCGTCACAGGTAACTGACGAGGGCGACACACGGACAGCTCGGAATTTTCCTACGCAAGAAACGGAAAGCGAGAAGTCGAAATTGGGACTTCCCCGTCGCAACATTGCCACCGCGGCTGATTGATTGATAGCCGTTCGAACATCTCTGGCATATCAACGACAAGGAAGCCCCACATGGACATACGCGAACTGCCGGGCAACGACGCCTGGGATTACGGTATCAGCCTCGACAAACATGTCCTCTACAGCGTGCCGGTCGGCGAAAACGCCCAAGGCTACATGCAGTTCGACACCACCCGCACCGCCATCGGCGAGGCTGTATTCCAGCTCAAGTACCGCGACGACTACGACCTGGTGGACTTCCTCGCAGAATCTGTCGCCCAGGCGATACAGAATGTCCCGGTGGATGTCGTGCTGCCCATGCCCGCCAGCCGCCAGCGTACTCGCCAGCCCGTGCACGCGGTGGCAGAACGGGTAGCCCAGTTGCTGGAGCTCGAGTACTGCGACCAGACACTGATCAAGCACAGCAGCACCGTCGCAATGAAAGACCTGGCGACCTATGAGGAGCGTTGCGCTGCGCTGCAAGGTTGCTTTGTCACCCACGACAAACTTCACCCGTGCAATATCCTGCTGCTCGACGACCTGTTCGACACTGGCGCCTCGCTGGAAGCCGCCTGTACCGCCCTGCGCGGATACGCTAGCATCCGCTCAATTGCAGTCGTCACCCTTACACGGAGGCATTGATGCCGAAGGTTTTCATCTCCGGCTCGATCACGCTCAAGCGTCTCGCCCCCCAGGTCGAGGCGCGGCTCGACAATATCGTTGCCAGCGGCCATGAAGTGCTGGTCGGTGACGCCGCAGGCGTGGACCAATGCGTGCAGCAGTATTTCGCCAATCGCCAGTACGCCGCCGTTACGGTGTACTGCACCGGTGACACGCCTCGCCACAACCTTGGTGCGTGGCCACTCGTGGCTGTCTGCCCACCCGCCAATGCCAAGGGCCGCGCGTTCTACACCGCCAAGGACCTCGAAATGGCCGAAGCAGCCGATTTCGGCCTGATGATCTGGGACGGCAAAAGCCCCGGCACCTTGAGCAATGTCTTCGAACTGCTGGACAGAGCCCGGAAGTCGGTGGTTTACCGTCAGGCCGCGGGATTGTTCTGCAACGTCCATTGTCTGGACGATCTGCAGGCGCTCATCGCCCAGATGGACGAGCCGGCTCGCCTGGAGGCCGACAAGAAGGTCGGCTTGTCCAGGCGGATCGAACGGCTGTCGAGGAAAGTCGAAGATCCGGTAACCATTCGTCAGCAGATCGATGAACACCTCACGGCCATCGCCCGTCACCAACGCCGGGTGGCCGAGTTGCAAGCCAAGCTGGACGCGATCTCTACATCCACCGGCGCCGACCTGTTCTCCTGAAGGCAACCGGCCGGGCGCCGGTTGCCTGTGGAAAGGTTTGAACATTCAGCCCGCACACGACTCAATACGGGATTGACGCCCTTTTCGGACATCCGTACGATTTATTCGTACATCCGTACGAAATTATTCCAGCGAGTCTGTACCATGCCTGCCACCCACCGCCTGGCCCGCTACGCCTTGTATCTGCTGTTTCTGCTTCCTGGCCTGACCCTCGCCAGTTGGGTCACCCGCACCCCAGCCCTGCGCGACGGCCTGTCGGCCTCCACCGAACAGATGGGGATGATCCTGTTTGGATTTTCAGCCGGAGCGATGTGCGGGATTCTCAGCGCCGGACGCCTCATCACCCGCTTCGGTGCGCACCGAATGATGCGCATCGGCCTGCTCGGCCTGTCCGCCGGCATGCTGGTGCTCGCCGGCAGCAGCGAGTTGGCCAGTGCCTGGTGCGCCTTTGCCGGGCTGTTCATCTACGGCATCGGCATGGGCTGGGCGGACATCGCAGTGAACATCGAAGGTGCCGCCGTGGAGCGGGAAATCGATGCGCCGATCATGACCACCCTGCACGGATTCTTCAGCCTCGGTACCCTGGTGGGCGCGCTGGCCGGCATGGGCATGACTGCGCTGCAGGTCCCCCTGGACCTGCACCTGGTCGTCGCGGCACTGCTTTCGGCCGGCGTGACCCTGGCCCTCGCCCCCCACGCCCCTCGGGCCAGTGAACGAGCAACGAACCAACCGACAACGCAGGCAGCAGAGTTTGCCTGGGGCGCCCTGCTCAGCGACCGGCGCCTGTTGCTGATCGGCTTCGTGGTGCTGGCCATGGCGCTTGCCGAGGGTGCGGCCAATGACTGGCTGCCGCTGCTGATGATCGACGGCCACGGATTCGCAGAAACCACCGGCACGCTGATCTACCTGGTGTTCACCATGGGCATGACCCTGGGTCGATTCGCTGGAGCGCCGGTGGTGCGCCGCTTTGGCCGGGCGCTCACCTTGCGTGCCAGCGCACTGCTGGGTGCAGGCAGCCTGGCGCTGGTGGTGTTCTGCGAGGTGCCATGGATCGCCGCAGCCGCCGTGATGCTCTGGGGCATTGGCGCATCGCTGGGTTTCCCCCTGGCGATCTCGGCAGCCGGGGAAAGCGGTGCACACAGCGATCAGCGGGTAAGGCTGGCGGCGACGGCGGGGTACCTGGCGTTTCTGGTCGGCCCGCCCTTGCTGGGTTTCATCGGCGAGCATCATGGCTTGCGCCTGGCGATGCTGCCGGTGCTGACATTGGTGGCCCTGGCGTTCGTCGTGGCGTCGGCGCTACGCGAGCAAGCCCCGTTGCCTGCCGATACCTGCGAGAAGGCCAGCTGAGGGGTTATCGCCGTGCAGCCAGCAAGCCAAGCCCTGCACACCCCAGCAACGAGGCGCTGATCCGATTGAACAGCCGCCGTGGCCGCGGCTGGTTGAACCAGCGCTGCAGGTAGGCACCCAGCGCCGCATAGATCGCGATCGCCACCCATTCCAGCAACAGGAACCACAACCCCAGCCAAAGGAACTGCTCGCCCACGGGAGTGGGACTGCCGATCGACACGAACTGCGGCAGGAAGGCTGTGAAGATGAGAATCGCCTTCGGGTTGCCCGCCGCCACCCAGAACTCCTGCCGTGCCAGGCGCCAGATACCGCGCGACTGCCTGCCAGCATGGGGCGCCTCTGCCACGGGCGCCCGCCACAGCTGCCAGGCGATATAGAACAGGTAAGCCGCGCCCACGAGCTTGATGCTCAAGAACAGGTATTCGCTGGTATGCAGCACCACCGCCAGCCCCATCGCCGCCAAGGCGATCATGCCGCTGAAGGCGAGGATACGCCCGCTTCCTGCCAGGCAGGCAGTGCGCAAGCCGTGGCGGCTGGCGTTGTGCAAAGACAACAGGTTATTGGGCCCCGGGGCCATGTTCAGGGCGAAGCAGGCGGGGATGAACAGCAACAGGCTCGACAAGTCCATCGTTTTTCTCCATGCGGACCCCGGTAGCCTTGCGCCCTGGCGCCATGCGGTCAAGCACAGTGGCGTGGTCATTCGCCGGCACAGTGAATCCGGGGCTGCGACGCAGCCCCTGCCCGCCTCAGATCCTGCGTCGTGCCTTCAGCCCCGGGATGGTAGTGGCTGCGATCTCGACCTGCGGCTTTTCCCACCCGGTACTGGCCGCCAGGCCTGCCAGCGTCGGCTGGCGGAACAAGGTGCGTGCGTCGGCTTGCAACCCCGCCTGGCGCATGCGCGCCACCAGATTCACCGCCAGCAGTGAATGCCCGCCCAGTTCGAAGAAGTTGTCGTCGCGCCCAACCTGCTCGACTTTCAGCACTTCGCTCCAGATCTGCGCCAGGGTCTGCTCCAGCGCGTTGCGTGGCGCCGCGTAGGCGCGGCTGATCACCGACTCCGCACCGGGCTCGGGCAGTGCCTTGCGGTCGATCTTGCCGTTGGGGCTCAGCGGCATCTCGGCCAGGGCGACGAAGGCCGAGGGCACCATGTACTCCGGCAGTCGCGCCAACAGATGGCTACGCAACGTATCCAGCGCCGGAGCGGGTTGCCCCTCTCGGCAGGTGAAATAGGCGACCAGGCGCTCGTCGCGCACCAGGACCACGCTCTGGCCCAGCGCAGGATGCCCACCCAGCAGTGCCTCGATTTCACCGAGCTCGACGCGCAGACCGCGCAGCTTGACCTGGAAGTCGTTGCGCCCGAGGAACTCCAGCTCGCCATCCTCGCGGCAGCGCACCAGGTCTCCGGTGCGGTACAGCCGATCGCCCTCGACGAACGGGCTGTCAATGAAGCGCTCGGCCTGCAGCACCGGCAACCCCAGGTAGCCGCGTGCCACACCGACGCCGCCGATGTGCAACTCTCCCGCCACGCCCAGCGGCACCGGCCGGTCATGGGCATCGAGCACGTAGAGCCGGGTGTTGGCGATCGCCCGGCCGATCGGCGGTGGCGTGTGCGGCAGCGGCTGATCGGGTTCGAGCGTCCAGGCCGTGCTGTCGACCGTAGCCTCGGTCGGCCCATAGACAGTGTGCAAGCGCACCTGCGGCAGGCGCCGGCGCACGCTGGCAGCCAGCGCCAGGGTCAACTCACCCCCGCCACAGAAGATGTCGGTCAGGCTCGTACAGCGTTCGACGCCCGGCTGCTCGAGAAACTGGTGCAACAACGCTGGGACGAACTTGATCGTGGTCACCTGGCGAGCCTGGACCAGCTGCACCAGGTAAGCCGGATCGCGATGACCGTCGGGGCGAGCCAGCACCAGGCGCAGACCCGCGCACAACGGCCAGAACAACTCCCAGACCGAACCGTCGAAGCTGAATGGCGCACGCTGCAACAGCGTGTCACCCGGACGCGGCGGGCAGATGCGCGAGCCCCAGTGCATGAGGTTGCCCAGCCCGCGGTGCTCGATCATCACGCCTTTGGGCATGCCGGTCGAGCCGGAGGTATACATCACGTAGGCAAGGCTCGAAGGCGTCAACGCCGGCACCTCAGGGGCCTCGGCAGACTGCGCTTGCCAGCCGCCCTGGTCGAGATCCACCAGCGGCACCGCCAACGGATCGAACAGGCCACGTGTCGCCCCATGGACCAACACTGCCAGCGGTGTACTGTCCTCGACCATGTAGCGCAGGCGTTCATCCGGGTAACCAGGATCCAACGGCACGTAGGCACCGCCGGCCTTGAGCACGCCCAGCAGCCCGACCAGCAGCGACAGGCCGCGCTCGATGCAGACGCCGACACGTGTGTCAGGCTGTACGCCCAAGGCCACCAGGTGATGGGCCAAACGGTTGGCCTGCTCGTCGAGTTCACGGTAGCTCAGCGCCGCCTCGTCGGTCTGCAGCGCCACCGCATCCGGCGTGCGCAGCACCTGGGCCTGGAACAGCGCCGGCAGGGTCTGGCGCATCAACTCGTGGGGCTCCTGGGTGGCATTGAGTTCGTGCAGCAGCCGTTGCAGCTCGTTCTCAGGCACACTGCACAACTGCTCGATCGGTGCCGAACCGCCCTGTTCCAGCGCCTCGACCAGCCCCTCGAGGGTACGCTCGAGGTAGGCCAGCACACGCGCTGCACCCAACGCTCGCGGCGCGCGAACGTTCAGGTGCAAGGCCTCGTCCTGATCATCCACCGACAGCACCAGCGCATGGCTGTGTACTTCGCTGGCTTCCAGCAAGCGGGCACCTGGCAATGTCGATTGCCCTGCCACCAGCCCATGGCGGAAATTGATCAGGCTGTTGAACAGCGGCACACCCGCTGGCAGCCCGCTGCAACGCTGAGCCAGCAGCAAGGGTGCATCTTCGTGGCCCAACAGCGCGGCAAGCCCGGCATGGGTGTCGGCCAGTGCCTGCGCCACGCTGCGGCCCGCCAGGCTCACCCGCAGGGGCAAGCTGTTGATGAACATGCCCAACGCCCGATCGGCCCCCTCGCCCGCCATCATCCGCCCCAGCAACACGCTGCCGAACACCACCTCGTCACGACCGCCCAATGCCCCCAGCACCTGCGCCCAAGCCAGGTGGAACAGGCTGGCCAGGCCGACATCCTGCTGCCGGGCCAGGCGGCGCAAGGCCTCGGTGAGCACGAGCGGAACCTCATGCGCAAGGCTCTCCAGCGCGCCCACCTGCACCTGATCCTCGACCATGCCCGGCAACGTCGGCGGTGCCTCGACACCTGCCAGCAATGCCCGCAGGAACGCCTCGTGCCCTTGCTGCCGCGCCTCGGCGCCGCTGAGCGCGACATAGTTGCGATAAGGCACAGGCGCCGGCAGCGTATGACCCTCATCGCTCATCAGGGCCCGCAGCTCACCGAGCAACACCTGCACCGACACGGCATCGTTGACCAGATGGTGGAAACGCAACAGCCCCAACCAACGACCGTGCTCACGGTCTTCGGCACCCGCCAGCGCCATCATCGGCGCACGACGCAGGTCCAGCGGGCGTTGCGCCGCAGAGTAATGCGCAGCCAACGCCTGCGCCGTATCGTCCGGCCCGGCCCGCAATACCTCCACGGGCAATGGCGCCTGACGCCAGACCACCTGCTGCGGTTGTTCGAGCTCTTCCCAGGCCAGGCTGGTGCGCAGGATGTCGTGACGCTCGACGACCTGTTGCAACGCGTGGGCGAATGCCTCGAATGCCGTCTGGTCGGTAAAGGCGAACAGCGCCTGTTGCTGATAAGGATCATGGCTGTCGCGCAGGTGGTGATAAAGGAGCCCCTGCTGCAAAGGCGCCAAAGGGTAGATTTCCTGCACATTGCCCGCGCCACCCGGTATCCCCGCGACGATCGCGTCGATCTCGCCCTGGGTCAGCGACGCCAGGCTGAGCAGCTCCGGCGTGATGTGGCTGCAATCAGCAGGCACACGGTTGTCTTCCACCTGAGCGAGGGAACGCTGGCTGGCCGCGGCAAGGCTTGCCAGGGTCGGCTGGCCGAACAGGACCTGCACGTCAGCCTGCAGGCCTTGCTGGCGCATGCGCTCGACCAGTTGCACTGCCAGCAACGAATGGCCGCCCAACTCGAAGAAGTGATCGTGACGACCAATGCGCTGTACTCCCAGCAGCTCGCTCCAGAGTGCCGCCAGGCGAACCTCCACGTCGCCGCGAGGTGCTTCATGGGCGCGGCGTACCGACGCGGTTTCATCCAGCGTCGGCAAGGCGCGGCGGTCGAGCTTGCCATTGGCGGTCAGCGGCCAGTGGTCGACGCGCTGGTAGCCGACCGGCAGCAGGGCCGCAGGCAGAAGGCCGCGCAGGTGCTCATGCAGGTCGCCGGGGGTGACCGCATCTCCGATGAACCAGGCCTGCAGTTGGCCATCGCGCAGCAGTACCACTGCTTCACGCACCTGTCCGTGGCTGGCCAGCGCAGCCTCGAGTTCGCCGAGTTCTACACGCACACCGCGGATCTTCACCTGATCGTCGTTGCGCCCCAGGTATTCAAGGGTGCCGTCGGCAAGCCAGCGCACCCGGTCGCCGGTGCGGTACATCCGTGCGCCGGCTTCGTCACTGAACGGGTCGTCCAGGAAACGCTCGGCAGTCATCTGCGGGCGATTCAGGTAGCCGCGAGCGACCCCCAGGCCTGCTACGTAGAGCTCACCCGGTACGCCGACCGGCAATGGCTTGAGCTGCGCATCGAGCACATACAACCGTGTATTGGCCACAGGCGTGCCGATATGCAGCGCGCCACCCGCCATCACCCGCCCGGAGCTGGCGACCACTGTGGCTTCGGTAGGGCCGTAGTTGTTGATGACCGCATAGGCCCGCTCACGCGACAGGCTGCGCAGCCGGTCGCCCCCCACCAGCAGGGTGCGCAGGGTCGGATGATCATGCTGGGTGAAAGCATGTTCGGCCACCGGGGTTGGCAGGAAACTGACCCGCAGTGGCTGGGCCCGCCACCAGCGCAGCAGCTTGTCGATATCCTCGCCACCTTCGCTGGTAGGCGCCAGGTGCAGCGTCGCACCCGCGCACAAGGCTGGCCAGACCTCCCAAGCCATGGCATCGAAACCAAAACCAGCGAGGCTCGACGTGTGTCCGCCGATGCCCAGGTCAAAAGCCTCGCAATGCCAGTCGACCAGGTTGGCCAGCATGCGGTGTTCGACCATCACCCCCTTGGGTTGGCCGGTAGAGCCTGAGGTGTAGATCACATAGACCAGGCTCTCGGCCACAAGCCCCGCCACGTAAGGATTGTCCACGGTGGTCGTGGCTACCGGGCAGGCGTCGAGCTCGATCAAGGGCAGCACATGGCGTGGCAGACGCGCCAGCAGATCCTGCTGCGTCAGCAGTGCCACTGGCGCGCTGTCTTCGAGCAGGTAGGCGATGCGCTCACGCGGATACGCCGGGTCGATCGGTACGTAGGCCGCACCCGCCTTGAGCACCGCCAGCAGGCCCACGAGGGTATCCAGGCCACGGCGGGCAACCACCGCAACGCGCTGCTCGGGCCTCACACCTCGCTCGATCAGACGCAGGGCCAGTGCATTCGCGCGCTGATTCAGCTCGCCGTAACTCAGGCTGCGCTCTTCGTGCACGGCGGCAATGGCCTCGGGCATCAGCGCCGCGTGTGCCTCGATTCGGCGATGCACGAGCGGCTCGCCAACTGCACGCCCCGTCGCGTTCCATGCCTGCATCTGCCGATGCTCGGCAGGTGTCGGCAGATCGAAATCGGCAACCGCCAACGCGGGTGTCGCCAAGCCTTGATCCAGCACGTGCAGCAGCCGCTGTGCCAACGCCTCGGCCTCGTCGCTCGCCAGCCAGGCGCGGTGATGCACCAGGTGCAACCAGGCCTTGTCGTTATGGCGGTTGCTGCGCAGATGGATGGCCAAGGGCGTGGATTCGTGGCTGTTGGAGACCTTCACCGTGTGGGCGCTGGCGGCGCCGTAACGGTAGTCGTGATCGTCCTGCTCGTAGGAGACCGACACCTCGAACAGTTGCCCGCGCTCTTCGCGCAACAGGCCCAGTGCTCGGTTCAGCTCGCTCACGGCCAGCCGCTGATGGCGAAAATCGCGGCGCAGGGTGTCGCGTATCGCGACCACCAGTTCGGCGAAACCCAGTGCCGGAGAGAACGCCAAGGGCACCGCGCTGACCTGCACGAAGGTCCCCAGCGTAGCCTTGAAACGTGCGCCGCCACGATTGAGCAGCGGCAGGCCCACCACCCAATCCTCGCGTTGTGCGGTGCGAGAGAACAGCACATGCAGTGCAGCCAGCAGTACATGGAACGCCGAGGCCTGGTGAGCCTCGGCCAGGCGCTTCATGCGCTCGTGCAGCGCATCGGGGAACGTCTGAACCCAGGTGCGCGAAGGTGCTTCATCGGTGGCTCGACGGTAAGGGTGACGCGCTGCCAGCAGCGGCTCCGGCACGCTGGCGAAGCGCTTGAGCCAGTATGCGCGATCACGGGCCTGGCGAATCGAGCCCTGGTACTGGCGGTCTTCGTCGATGAAGTCGGCATAACCGGCCTGAGCCCGTGGCGCCTCGCCGCCTTCGAGCAGCGCGGTGTAATGCTCGCCCAGTGCCTTGAGCATCTGGCCGAAGCCCCAGCCGTCGAGAATCAGGTGATGGGCCTGGGTTGCCAGCCAATGGTGCTCCGGCCCCAGGCGAATCAGGGCAAAACGCAGCAGTGCCGTGCCGTCGAAGCGATAACCCTGGCCCATTTGCGCCTGAATCAATGCCGTGGCCGCCGCTGCCGGGTCAGCTTCAGCCGACAGGTCCAGCAGGGGCAACGCCAGGGTGGCATGCTCGGCGAAGCGCTGCACAGGGAGGCCGTCGGCCCCGGCACCTGGCAACAGCTCGGTGCGCAACACCGGGTTGGCCGCCACCAGTTGCTGCAATGCTTGGCGCAGGGTGTCCGGCCGCAGGTCGCCCGTGAGTTCGACATAGCCGCCGATGGTATAGAGCGGAGAATCGCCGTTGCTCAACTGGTCGAGCCAGATGTCCCGTTGAGCGCTGGTCAGGGGGTAGGTATCGGCGGCAGGCATGGGCTGGGAGGGTCCTTCTCCGTTGATCGTCCGCGGATTCAAGCATCGCTTCCCTACCCTGTATGGCCCCGGAAACCCGGACAGTCGCCCGCGCATCCTCGGTCGCTGATTTTTCTGTAGGAAATCAGCTACATATCAACCCCTTCGATAGCCTACCCGCAGGGCCAACCGTGGCAAACGTGATGGCAACAGCGGCTTTATGACGTCAATTTGTCGACTACTGCCGAAACATTTGCATTTAGTCTGTCCGAATCATCCCCCCACTTTGTCCGATTCGATGCCATTTTCTGTCCCCGGTTTCCACTACAGACGCAGGCGCCAGGCCCAGGCTTGAATAGCGCCACCCTCGACCGGCCAAGGCGTGAGGCCATTCGCCACCCCGCCTGCGCAGTACCCGATTCAAGGATGAACAGGACATGAAGCTGACCCGCAGCCTCGAACATCACCACGACGCGCGCCTCTACCTGCAACTGGGAGAGCTGATCGCCAGCACCGGCGAGGATCATTTTGCCGAGCGCATGCTCCAGTTGGTCGACAGCCTGGTGCCAGTGCACCGGCTCGACCTGAGCGAGTGGACCCTGGATGCCCGACAGACCGGCGTCACTCGGGTCAAGGTGCTGGGCGGCGCGGGGCTGGCCCAGGAGTTTCCTCCGCCTGATCAGCCCAATCACCCACTGTTGCAGAACATCCTGCAGATGAAGGATCCCCTGCTCATTCAGGTAAAGGCGCCTCATGCCACCGGCAACCCGCAATCCAGTGCTCACCAGTGCAACCTGGTGTCGTGCAATGGCGACCGCCGTTGGGTCATCTGCTTCCATCGCCTGCCCAGCCAGATGGCCTTTTCCCTCGGCGAACTGTCGCTGCTCAAACGCCTCTCCGACACCCTGCTGCCTCTGCTTGAACACCATGCGCAGCATCAGGTGCACGTGCAGGGTGAAGGTTCGGCGACGCCCGACACCTTGCGCCACGGCTTCGACGAGCGCCTGGCCCAGGAAGCCGTGCAACTGTCGAGCCGTGAGCAGGAAGTCTGCCTGGGGCTGCTCACCGGTGGCACCGTACCGGAAATGGCCCAACGCCTGAACGTGAAGAACAGTTCGGTGGAAACCTACCTCACACGCGCCACCGCCAAGCTTGGCGTCAGTGGCCGCCACGGCCTGGCCAGATGGATGGCCGGTGCCTGACTCCAGAGAATCCGCGATGCCCAGATACCCTGCTGCCGTGTTGGCGGTGTTGCTGACCGGCTGCACCCTGGCCCCCGACTATCAACGCCCCGCCCTGCCTGTCGCACCTCGATTCCCGGGAGAAGCCAGCCAGGATGCCATGGCTCCCAGCCGCCAGCACGACGACTGGCACCAGGTGTTCCAGGATCCGTTGCTGCGCCAACTGATCGACAACGCACTGCTCAACAACCGCGATCTGCGCGTAGCAGCGCTCAACGTCGAAGCCTATCGTGCGCAGTTTCGTATCCAGCGCTCGGAGTTGCTGCCCAAGGTCTCCGCCGACGCCAAGGGCCAGCGCCAGTACCTGCCGCGGCGCATGACCGGGACCGGCGACGGAGCCATCACCCAGACCTACGCCGCCAAGCTCGGGGTGAGCGCCTATGAGCTTGACCTGTTCGGCCGCCTGCGCAGCCTGAGTGACAAGGCCTTGCTGACCTATCTCGCCAGCGAACAGGCCCGGCGCAGTGTGCAGTTGGGGTTGGTGGCCAGCGTGGCGAGCAGCTACATGACCTGGCGAGCTGACCTGGAGCTGCTCGAACTGTCACGCCAGACCCTGATCGCCGACCAGGAAAGCCTGCGCCTGACCCAGGGTCAGCGTCGCGCCGGCACTGCGTCGGCATTGCAGCAGATCCAGGCGCAGACCAGCGTCGACACCGCCCGTGCCGCAGTAGCCCGCTACCAGCGCCAGGTTGCCCAGGATATCAACCAGCTGACCCTGCTGGTCGGCGCGCCCCTCGATGAGCGTGCGCCCAGCCTGCCGCTGGCCTCGCAGCAGATCGTCGGCTTGCCGCCCGGCCTGCCCTCGGCACTGCTGCAACGTCGCCCGGACATCCTGGAAGCCGAATACCAGCTGCGTGCGGCCAATGCCGACATCGGTGCCGCACGGGCAGCGTTCTTTCCCAGCATCAGCCTGACTGCCAACGCAGGCAGCAGCAGTCGCGAATTGTCCGGGCTGTTCGACGGCGGCAGCGGTAGCTGGTTGTTCCAGCCGCAGATCAACCTGCCGCTGTTCACTGCCGGCAGCCTGAGGGCCAGCCTGGACTATGCGCGCCTGCAAAAGGAAATCGAGGTGGCCCGCTACGAGAAATCGATTCAGGGTGCGTTCCAGGAGGTGTCTGACGGCCTGGCGGCGCGCGCCACTTATCAGCGGCAACTGGTGGCCCAGCGCGACCTAGTGGCCTCCACCCAGCGCTACTACGACCTGGCCCGCAACCGCTACCGCATTGGCGTGGACAGCAGCCTGACCTTTCTCGACGCCCAGCGCTCGCTGTTCAGTGCCCAGCAGGGCTTGATCAACGACCGGCTGGCGCAATTGCTGGCAGAGGTGAACCTCTATGCCGCGTTAGGGGGAGGCTGGACAAACGCGCACTGAAGGCAGGCCGTGGCCCGCGGCCGCGCCTTGGCGCCTGCCGCTCAGGTCGAGTCAGGCCAGATCGGCAAGGGCCTGGGCCGCATATGCGTGGGAGCGCAAGCGCGCCAAGGGGTCATGGATCCGGCAATCGATCATCAACTCATCGGCGCCAGTCTGTTCGATCAGTGTGCGCAACCCATCCCTCACCCGATGCGGCCCACCGGCCACGGTACAGGCCATCACCTGTTCCAGCACCGCACGTTCATGGCCCGGCAAGCCCTCGACATAACCTTCCTGCGGCAGGGGCAGCAGGCCGTGACGTCCGACATGCAGATCGAGCATCCATTTGCGGTGCGAGCTGGCCAGATAATCGGCTTCGGCATCGCTGGCTGCTGCGAACAGATTCATGCCCACCATGACGTAGGGCTTGGCCAGTTGCGCCGAGGGTTGGAAGTTCGCGCGGTAATGGGCGATGGCCTGCAGCAGGTAGCGCGGGGCGAAATGGGAGGCAAAGGCATAAGGCAAGCCGAGTCGGGCCGCAAGGTCGGCGCCGAACAGGCTGGAGCCCAATATCCACACCGGCACCTCGTGCTTGCCCGGTACCCCACGCACCGATCGCTGCCCGTTGTCGGCCAGGTAGTCGCGCAACTCGGCGATGTCCTGGGCAAAGTCACGTTCGGGCGCGACGCCGCGCAGAGCACGAACGGTCGGGCCAGAGCTGCCGGGGGCACGCCCCAACCCCAGGTCGATGCGCCCCGGGTGCAGGGCATCGAGCGTGCCGAACTGCTCGGCGACCACCAGCGGAGCATGATTGGGCAGCATGATGCCACCGGCACCCACGCGAATAAGCCGCGTGGCATTGGCGATTTCGTTGATTACCAGCGCTGTGGCGGCAGAGCCGATGCCGGGCATGTCATGGTGTTCGGCGATCCAGTATCGAGCGTAGCCGTGCTGCTCGACATGGCGCGCCAGTTGACGGGATTCCTCGATCGCATCGGCCAGGGTCTTGCCCTCGCCAATCATGACCAGGTCCAGGACAGACAACGCAGTCATGGCGTCTCCATAAGTCGTGACGGATATGACTGCACAGTGTCCAGGGCCACGCCTGGGCGATAAACCGCAAAACGGGCCCTACACACGGTCCCTGCATTCCCCAATCAGCGTTCCCAGGGCACTCCATGCTCCCAGCGCGCGACCAGCAGGTCGATGAAACCTCGCACCCGTGGCGACAAATGGCGCTTGCTGGGGTAGACGATACGAATCGGGTCCGCTGGCGGCCGGTAATCCGCGAGCACCTCGACCAGCGTTCCAGCGCGCAAGTCGTCGCCGGTGATGTAGGTGGGCAGGTGAATCAGCCCGAACCCGGCGCGGGCGCCATCGAGCATGGCCTCGGAGCTGTCGATGTTCAAGCGCCCGGGCTCTTCGCACAGGTGCAGCCCTTCATCGGTGTGGAAGCGCCAGGGGCTGGCCTTCTCGCCCGCCAGAAAAGCGATCTTGTCGTGCCCATACAGGTCTGCCGGTACCTGGGGCACCCCATGACGCTGCAAGTACTCGGGTGCAGCGCAGGTGACGAACTGCTGCCACGCCACGGTGCGTGTCAGCAGTTGCGAGTCCTCCTTGGGCGCACCGATGCGCACGGCAACGTCCACCCCCTCCTCCACCAAATCGACGAAACGGTCGGTGAAGCGGATATCGGCGCGCAGTTCCGGCCATTGCTTGAGGTAGACATCCAGGATCGGCAGCACATGACGCTGGCCGAACGACAGCGGCGCAGTCAGGCGCAGAGTGCCGGTCGGTCGTCCACGGCGCTGGGCCATCGTGGTCTCGACTTCGTCCAGGTCTTCGAGGATCTGCCGCCAACGCTCGAACGCGACCTGGCCTTCATCGGTCAGGCTCAGTTTGCGCGTGGTACGGTTGAGCAGGCGCACGGCCATGCGCGATTCGAGGCGCGCGATGCTCTTGCCCACCGCCGAGCGGGTCAGGCCCAGGCTCGCGGCGGCTGCGGTGAAGCTGCCGACCTTCACGGCACTGACGAAGGCGGCGATGTCGCCGAAGCGGTTGGGTTCCATGAAGCTGTTCCTGGATATCCGAGGCTGCCTAGGATGGGGGCAGATCGAGGTATTGCAAGGCCTTGATCGCCATCAGGTGCAAAGGATAGAACCCGTAGGCCCAGCGTCCCACAGGCACGATTGAGGCGCCCTGGTACGCCAGCATGCGCAAACCCAATGGCAGCGCCATTGCCGCGGTGGCCAGCACCAGCAGGGAAAAGGGCTGCCAGGGATGTGCCCATAACCAACTGTTGGTCAGGTTGGCGCCCATTGCCAGCAGACAGGGCACCAGCCAGCCGGGCCGACCTCGCGACCACAGCATCAGGCAGGCCGTCGGCAGCAATACCCCCGGCAGGCCATACATCAGTCGATCACTGAAAACCAGCGCCAGCCCGGCACTACCGATCCCGACGATGCGCGCAGCAGGCTGCGGATGCCTCACCCCACAGGCGACCAGCAGGCCAAGGGTCAGGGTGGGCATGACGTTGAGCGTGTGCGAGCCATTGTCCAACCAACGGTACGGGCCCTCGGCAAGTACCGAGAAGACCAGCATCCAGCTCAGGTAGCGCGCGTTGGCTGCCGTGTACAGCGCGCCTGGCTGGGCGCGTGAGACATGACAGGCGATCACCAGGCAGAACAGTGGAAACGCCAGGCGCCCGACCACGAACAACCCGTCGGCACTGGGCCACAGGTAGCGCAAATGATCGGCGACCATGCTCAGGATCGCCGTCCACTTGACCAGGTCGAGCCCGGCCGAGCGGCCGTTCAGGGCGCCACCCCGGATTGCGGCGAGGGGTTCAGGTAGCGTGTGGTCCAAGCCGCCAGGGGCAGCGGAGGTTGCTGTTGGAGGATCCGACGCCAGATCAGCCCCAGGTCATGGCCGTTGAACATCGCGGCACCGTCACTCCAGTTGGCTGGGGTATCGACCACCCACTGGCCTTGGCTGTCGCGATGCGCCATGCGGAAACGGAAGGTGTAGTTACCGGGAATGCCCATGCGCAGGTCGGTCACCACCAGCACATCGCCGACCACGTCATAACGCAGCCAACCATCGGTGAACCAGCGCAGCCGCTCGTGCAGCGCGACGCCCTCGAGCACCTTGGCGGCGTCCAGGTTCAGCGACAGGCGCTGCATCTCGGGTGGTTCGCGGTCGAAAACGCTGCTCACGCCCTCGTAGTAATGACCATCCGCCGTCTTGGCCAGCACCCGCCAGACCAGGCTGTTGAAGGCCATGGGCACTGCCCGCACATGATCGACGGCAACGCCCTGGCGGCCCAGGGCCTCATGGAAACGCTGCTCGACCGCCATGCGTCCGGCCAGCCCGAAGCCCAGATACGCCGTGCTGAACAGCAAAGCCGCCGCCATCAGGGGTATCGCCCTGCCACGCATCCCCCGCCATGCGGCGTAGATCACAGCGACCAGCAGCGGCACAGTGTAGATCGGGTCGATGATGAACACTGCCGCCCAGCTTTCGGGAGTGAACGGCAGCGGCCAGAACAATTGCGTGCCATAGACCGTGAAGGCGTCCAACAGGGGATGGGTGACCAGCACCAGCCAGAACGCCACGAACAGTCGGGGCCAACGGTAGCCTCTGTCGGGCCGGCGCCTCTGCCCTACCCAGGCCACCAGCCACGCCAGCAGCAGCGCCAGGCCGGTAAGGACGAAGATCGAGTGGGAAAAACCGCGGTGAAAGGTCATCTGCGAAACAGGGTCCGCATACCGGATCACCACATCGAGATCAGGCAAGGTGGCCAGCGCGGCACCGTACAACAGCGAACGGCGGCCCTGGATGCGGCCGAGCACGGTACCTTGCAGGGCGGCGCCAAGTACGGCTTGGGTAATCGAGTCCAAGGTAAGTCTTCCATCGACAGGGTCAGGGAAACCTACCCCTCGGCGCCCGCTGCGGCAAGCGTGCAGATCCCCTCGAGGGCGCCGGGGAAACAGCTTGCAAACATGTGTCAGCACCGCTCGGGAAAAATTGCCTGCAGCGAGGCCATGGCTTCTGTTAAAAACGACGATTTCCAGCACGCCTGATGAAACCGATGACCGACACCCTGCTCACTCACTTCAAACGCCGCTGGCTCACCTGGCTGGCCATGGCCTTGCTGGTGGTGGGCCTGCCCGCGGGTTGCGCGGTCTTGCAGCACAAGGAGCGCGAACTGGTGTTTCGTATCGAGCCGGGCCAGGCCAGTTGGTTCAGGGGCCTGCCGGCCGGCGTACAGGAGCTGGACCTGCGCCCGCGCAACTTCACCGACGGCCAGAGCCTGCACGCCTGGTGGTGGCCGGCCAAACGCGCCGATGCGCCGGCGATACTTTACCTGCACGGCGTACGCTGGAACCTCACCGGCCAGTTGTTCCGCATCGAGCAGCTGCACGCCATGGGCTATTCGGTGCTGGCCGTCGACTACCGCGGGTTTGGCCAGAGCCAAGGCGACCTGCCGTCCGAGGCCACGGTATACGAGGACGCTCGAATTGCCTGGGAGCGCTTCGCCCAGTTGCAGCCGGTGCCAAGCAAGCGCCTGATCTTCGGCCATTCGCTGGGCGGTGCGGTCGCTGTCGAGCTTGCGTCGGAGCTCGCACGCCAGGCACGCCAGCAAGGCCAGCCCGTCCCTGCGCGCGGCCTGATTCTCGAATCCACCTTCACCTCCCTTGGCGACGTGGCGGCATCGGTGGCCGATACCGCACTGCCGGTACGCTGGCTGCTGTCGCAGAAGTTCGACTCGCTGGGCAAGATCGCCGATATCGATTTACCTCTGCTGCTGGTGCACGGCCTGGACGACCGTTATGTGCCGCCACGCTTCAGCCAGGCGCTGTTCGAGGCCGCGCAGCAGCCCAAGACCTTGCTGCTGGTGCCGGGGGCAAGCCACAACAACAGCATGAGCCTGGCAGGCCAGCGCTATCGCCGCGCCATCGAAGCCTTGCTCTGAGGCCCGGGGCGATGATCACTGTACGGGCAGGAAATTCATCAGCAGCAGGCTCTGCGCATAGTTGAGGCCGATCCGTCGGTAGCGCTCATCGAGCATCTGCGCCAGCAGGTCGAGGCGTGCGACGATCTTGCCGAACTCGACGGCAAAACTCAGGTTGCTGCCCTCTTCCGAGATCTCGTTGGAAAACAGCAGCAACACACCATTGGCATCCTGGCGCTGACCGAGCATCCAGGTGGCCTTTTCGATGTTGCGCGCGGCGTTATTGACGAACAGTGGGTCGATGGCGTCGGTCATGTAGAACTCGGTGCGCCCACCGTGGGCGGTAATCAACATGCTGCCGATCGCATAGATGAACGCACCGACCCGATCACCGCGAAACTCCGGGCTCAAGGCATAGCTCAGCGCCGCCAGGTCACGGCGCTCGCCCAGTTGCGGCAACGACTGGCGCTGCTCGATGGCCTGGCGGATCTGGCGCTCAGCGGTGGCGGCATCCAGGTATCCGGACTGCTTCCACTGACTGGGGTTGCGCAGGTAGAGCTTGTTCATCAGCAGATACAGGCTCTGCAGGTTGTCGCGCATGGACAAGGTCGCCATGCGGTCGACACTGGTCTGGAACAGCTCGCCAGGATGCCCGTTACCCAACTGGGTGAATACGTCATGCCCCTGCTGCCCGGTGCACCCGCACAGGGCGATCAAGACACCCACCAATGACAGGCGGGCATGGCGGCGAAAGGCAGGAACAGGCATTTGCACCGGGGTCCAGGGTCAGCGGCCGGGCCGGGAATCGGCGCAGCCTGGCCATGCATAGAGCCCCTGAATGTAAAAAAGTGCGACGTTCAAGGCTGACTGAGGATTTTCAGCCCGCCCATTTGCTCATTTCGTAACAAGAATTGACGACCAAAGCGTGGCCGTGATCTCCTAATACATTACGTAGGGTGCCCCTTTGCAGGGGTGAAACGGGAAACCGGTGCGTCACAGGCTCTTCATGGGTCTGGCAAGTCCGGTGCTGCCCCCGCAACGGTAAGCGAGCGAGCGTCTGATCCACTGTGCCTGCAGTGCGGCATGGGAAGGTGACGCTCTCCCCAGGAGCCAGGCTCCTGCTCGTCAGCCCGGAGACCGGCCCGACGTCTTGTGATCACACCCCGCGGTGGGCGGGCGCTGTTGCATGTCCCTGGGCGGTTCTCGCCTGGGGTTGCCGCGCTTCCTGTCGCCCATGAAAAAAAGCAGAGGAATGCGTCATGTCCGTCACCAGTGCCAAACACAGCATCGCCACCCCCGTCAGCCTCAGCCAGCGTCTCGTCGTTGCGGTCGGCGCCAGCCTGCTGGGCTTGTGCCTGGTGTACTTCGCCGGGTTCTCGCACCTGGAGGCGGTGCACAACGCTGCCCACGATACCCGTCACAGCGCCGCCTTCCCTTGCCACTGAGTGCCCGATGATGATCAAGCGTATCGCTCGCACTGCAGGCTTCAGTGGCCTGCTCGCCGCACTTTTGCTGACGCTGCTGCAGAGTTTCTGGGTCGCTCCGTTGATCCTTCAAGCCGAAACCTATGAAAACTCGGCCCCCACCGAGCAGCACGAGCACGCCGGTGAAAGTGCCGCTGGCCATGAGCACGGTGCAGAAGCCTGGTCACCGGAAGACGGCTGGCAGCGCGTGCTGTCGACCACCGGCGGTAACCTGGTGGTGGCAGTCGGTTTCGCGCTGATCCTCGCCGCACTCTACAGCCTGCGCGAACCCGGTCGAGTCAGTACTGGCGCCTTGTGGGGCCTTGGCGGCTTCGCCGTGTTCTGCCTGGCACCGACCCTGGGCCTGCCACCCGAACTGCCAGGCACCGCCGCGGCCGATCTGGGTCAACGCCAGACCTGGTGGATCGGCACCGCTGCCGCCACTGCTGTGGGCCTGGCGTTGCTGGTCTTCGCGCGGCACTGGCTGCTCAAAGTACTTGGCGCAGCGCTGCTGGTGGTACCGCACCTGATCGGCGCCCCTCAGCCACCGGTGCATGAAAGCCTGGCGCCCGAAGCGCTGGAAGCACAGTTCAAGGTTGCCTCCTGGCTGACCAACGCAGCCTTCTGGGTCGCACTGGGTCTGCTGAGCGCCTGGCTGTACCGCCGCTCCGCGCAGGCCTGATGGCCGCGCTCTATGTCGGTTTCGGCTGCCGCCGGGGTTGCCCGGCGGCGGTTCTGGAAACCCTGCTGCACCTTGCACTGGCCAACAACGGCCTGACGCTGGCCGCGTTGCGAGGTATCGCCAGCATCGATCTCAAGGCTCAGGAGCCCGGCCTGCGGCAACTGGCCGAGCAGCTCGGCCTGCCCCTGACGCTGTACAGCGCCCAGCAACTGCAGCCCTTCCTGCCGTTGCTCAGCCACCGCTCCGAAATGGCCTTCAACACCACCGGCTGTTGGGGAGTGGCAGAAAGCGCGGCGCTGGCACTGGCGGCGAGCGAGGGTCAGCGCTCGCCGATCCTGACAATCACCAGGCAGGTGCTCGGTGACGCTACCCTGGCGCTGGCCAGCAACGGATAATCGCACTTCATTTCACCTTCAAGGACTTGCCATGACGGTCTATTTCATCGGTGCCGGCCCCGGCGATCCGGAGCTGATCACGGTCAAGGGCCAACGCCTGATCCGTCAATGCCCGGTGATCATCTACGCCGGCTCACTGGTACCGGCCGCGGTACTCGAAGGCCACACCGCCAGTACCCTGATCAACAGCGCCGAACTGCACCTGGAGCAGATCATCGGCGCAATCCGCGACGCCCATGACCAGGGCCTGGATGTGGCCCGTGTACACAGCGGGGACCCGAGCCTGTATGGCGCCATCGGCGAACAGATCCGCCACCTGCGCGAACTGGGCATCGACTACCAGATCATTCCTGGCGTTACCGCCACAGCCGCCAGCGCCGCCCTGCTCGGCTGCGAACTGACGCTGCCGGACATCTCGCAGACCGTCATCCTGACCCGCTACGGCGATCGCTCGCCGATGCCGGCAGGTGAGCAACTGGCGGACCTGGCGCGCCACCGCAGTACCTTGGCCATTCACTTGGGGGTACGCCATCTGCCGCGCATCGTCGAGGAGCTGCTGCCGCACTATGGGGCGGATTGCCCGGTGGCAGTGATCCACCGCGCCACTTGGCCGGACCAGGACTGGGTCAGGGGCCGTCTCGCCGATATCGTCGAGGGTGTTGCCAACAAAGGCTTCCGGCGCACGGCACTGATTCTCGTCGGCCATGTTCTAGGCGACGCACCGTTTGCCGACTCGGCCTTGTACCGCGCCGGCCACGCCCATCTGTATCGCCCCGGCGACTGAGGATTGCCAGCCAGCGTCCAGCGACCGACACTGGCGCATCTCTGTCCGCACCGGAGTTGCGCCATGCTCGAGCTACGCCCCAATTGCGAATGTTGCGATACCGATTTGCCCCCCGACACCCTGGACGCGCTGATCTGCTCGTTCGAGTGCACCTTCTGCCGCCGCTGCGCTGAACAGCATCTACAGGGACAATGTCCGAATTGCGCGGGGCAATTGCAGCAACGACCGACACGGGTCGGTGCTGCGCTGCTCAAAAATCCCGCGTCGACGCATCGCGTGAATAAACCGCATCCCGCCTGTGCGCGCCCGACCTGAGCGCCCTTACCCCACACCCGCCCGCGAGGGTCTCATCGCCCCTCGCCCCTAGTTTCTTTTGTAAGACTTTTCACCAGCAAATGGCGGCTTTTTCCACACGCCTATACTCGCCATTATCAAAGCGTTCTGATGGACGTATCGTGCCCGCAGCCAGATTGGCCCTACAGACGTATTCCTGGATAACGTCAGGAACGAACATTATTTCGTACAGGAGTTTTCCAATGACCACCGTACTGATGGTCGATGATCACCCTACCGTCCGCCTCGCCGTGCGTATCCTGCTCGAGCGGGAACGCTTTGAGGTTGTCGGTGAATCGGGCAATGGCATCGAGGCCGTGCAGATGGCACGCCAGCTTGCACCGAAGGTGGTGATTCTCGATATTGGGTTACCGGGCCTGGATGGCATGGAAGTGATCAAGCGTTTGCAATTGCTCGATCCTGCACCAAAAATCATGGTACTCACCGGGCAGTCCTCTGATCTCTACGTCCGTCGCTGCCTGGATGCCGGAATCTCGGCCTTCGTCAACAAGGACGAAGACCTCGATGCCCTGTTGTTCGCGCTCAAGGCCCTGGTCAAAGGCTATTCGACCTTTCCGCAGATGTCGGTGAACAGCAGCACCCTGGAATCGGAAACGGTGAGGCTCAACAGCCTGTCGAATCGGGAAATGGAAGTCCTGCGCAGGCTCGCGCGGGGAGAGAACAACAAGTACATAGGGACGGCCATGAACCTCAGCGCCAAGACCATCAGCACCTACCGCGGTCGAATCGGAGAAAAACTCAAGACCGAGTCGCTGGTCGAAATGGTCGACCTGGCCAAACGCAACCAAGTGAACTGAGCCTCGCGACGATGAGGCACACCCTTGGCGGCCTGCTACTGGTAGCGGCGGCCCTGCTGATATCGGGCGCCGCCATTGGTGAAAGCGAACCGCGACACTTGCTGGCTCGCTCGATCAGTGCCAGTGTCGCGCTGCCGCTGAGCGACAGCGACCGCCAGTGGCTGCGCGAGCGCAAGGTGCTGGTCCTGGGCAGTTCGCGTCCTGACTACCCCCCCTTTGAAATCAATGTCAGCCCAAACGACTACGAGGGGTTGAGTGCGGACTATGCTGGCCTGATCGGCGAGCAACTGGGCATGCCGATCGAAGTACGCCGTTTTGCCAGTCGCACGGCGGCCATCGAAGCCCTGCACCAGGGGCAGATCGACCTGCTTGGCAGCTCCAATGGCTTCGAAGCAGCCGATGCCAAGTTGTCCCTGAGCCAAACCTATGCCGACGACCTTCCGGTGATCGTCACACGTCAGGACCGCCCCCAGTTGCACAGTGAGGATCTGGCCGGCCTGCGCCTGGCCATGGTCGATCACTACCTGCCCAAGGCGGCTGTCCAAGCCCTGTATCCCCAGGCGCAGCTGATCCTCTACAGCTCGACCTACGCAGGCCTCAGCGCAGTGGCGCAGGGTGATGCCGATGCCTACATCGGCGATGCCATCAGCTCGGACTTCGCTATTGGACGAGCCTATCAAGGCCTGGTGCGCATCGACCATTTCGTCCAGGCACCCGCAGGCGCTTTCGCCTTCGCACTGGACCAGCACAACACCAGGCTACTCGGCCTGGTCGACCAGGCGTTACAGAGGATTACCGACAGCGAGCGCCTGAACATCCTGCGCCGCTGGTCCAGTGGCAACACCAGCCTGCTCCTGCAGCGTCGCCTTTCCACGCTCACCGATGAAGAACAACGCTGGCTGGCCAGAGCCCCCAGGATACGGGTACTGATCAATCCAAGCTTTGCACCAATCACATTCAACGACACCCAGCAGCAACCCAACGGCATTACACTGGAGGTTCTCAAACAGATCACTTTGCGCACAGGCCTGCGTTTCGACATCGTTGAACGCAACTCCGTGGCGGCCATGGTCGATGAGGTGGCACGGGGTGATGCACAGCTGGTCGGAGCCCTGGACTACAGCCCGTCGCGCGCATCGCGCGTGCGTTTCACCCGCCCCTACCTGGTCAGTCCCAACGTGCAGGTCGTGCGCCGCACCAGCACGCAGGCCGGGCCACAGAACGCACAACGCATCGCGCTGGTGCGTGACGGTTCCCAGGAGGTCGCGCTGCGCCAGCGTTATCCGCAGGCTCATGTGGTCGAGGCCAGCAACACGTTGGCGATGATGGAGTCGGTGGCCAAGGGCAATACCGACGTTGCGCTGATCAGCAACATCAGCGCGTCCTACTACCTGACTCATGTGTTCAAGGACAGGTTGCGCATCGCCGGCTTGCAGGACGACAGCCAGACAGCAATAGCTTTTGCCGTGGCGCCCGATCTGCCGCAACTGCAGTCGATCATGGACAAGGCGTTGCTGAGTATCCCGCCGGAAGAACTGGACCAGTTGATCAACCGTTGGCGTACCAGCACCATCGTCAGCGATAGCCTGTGGGGCAACTACCGCTCGCTAGCGTTGCAGGTGCTGGTGCTTTCGGCATTTTTGCTGGCCGGCGTGGTGTTCTGGAACGGCTATCTGCGCAAGTTGATCCACCAGCGCAGCGAGGCACAACGGGCGCTTCAGGCCCAGCTCACGCTCAGCCGCAGCCTGCTCGAACAGTTGCGCCAGGCCAAGGAGGATGCCGAGCGTGCCAGCCAGGCCAAAAGCAGCTTCCTGGCAATCATGAGCCATGAGATCCGCACCCCCATGAACGCGGTGATCGGGCTGCTGGAACTGGCACTCGAAGACAACCGTCAAGGCCACAGCGACCCGCAGGGCTTGCAGACTGCACACGATGCCGCACTCGGCCTGCTCGACCTGATCGGCGACATTCTCGACATCTCGCGCATCGAGTCCGGGCACATGGTCTTGCAGCCCGTAGCCACCGACCTGGTCGAGCTCGTCCGCTCGACCGTGCGCGCCTTCGAAGCCAATGCCAAGGTCAAGGGACTGACGCTTCAAACCAGGCTCCCAGAGTCGCCGATCTGGGCCTCTGTCGATCCGGTAAGGCTACGCCAGGTGGTGTCCAACCTGCTCAGCAATGCGATCACGTTCACCGAGCAAGGCCAGGTCGAAGTCGGTCTGATCGTGCAGGCACAGACCAAAGATGTCCTGCAGGTGGAACTGCAGGTGCAAGACAGCGGCATCGGCATCAGCGAAGCCGATCAGGCCAGGCTGTTCCAGGCCTTCGCCCAACTCGACGGCCAGCGCGCACGCCATGGTGCCGGGCTGGGTCTGATCATCAGCCGTACACTGTGCCAGCTCATGGGCGGCGTCCTGCAACTGCAGAGCCTGCAGGGCGTCGGCACCCGAATCGATATAAGCCTGTCGCTGCCGAGCGCCGAGCCCCTGGTCGCGCAGCCCCTGCCCGAACTACTCGGCGACACTGCCCAGGCCGGTCCTTTGCATATCCTGGTCGTGGATGACTACCCGGCCAACCTCATGCTCCTCGAAAAGCAACTATGCACTCTCGGGCACAAGGTGCGCCTGGCTGAAAATGGCCAGACGGCCCTGGCACTCTGGCAGACAGAGGCGTTCGACCTGGTGATCACCGACTGCAGCATGCCCGTGATGGATGGCCACGAGCTGGCACGCCGCATCCGTGCATTGGAACGCGAACGCGGTGCCCAGCCCTGCCGAATCCTCGGCGTCACGGCCAACGCCCAGGCCGAAGCCAAGGCACAGTGCCTGGCCGATGGCATGGACGAGTGCCTGTTCAAACCGATCGACCTGCGTACCCTCAAGGCCCACTTGCCCCAGGCGCCGGCTACCGAGGCAACGCCCCCGGAAGATGCACCGCCTGACAGTGGTTTCGACATTGCTCAGTTGCGCCATCTCACCCAGGATGACGTAGAGCTGACTCGGCGCCTGCTCGAACAACTCGCCCAGAGCACCGCGCAAGACCTGCAGGCCCTGCGCGAACTGGCGCCGGGCCACACATCGACGCAGGTGAAAACGCTGGTGCACCGGATCAAAGGCGGTGCGCGCATGCTCAAGGTCAGGGGTGTGGTCCGCGATTGCGAAACGCTGGAACAGGCACTGGCCGATGGAGCGCCCAGCGATGCATTGCTCGCGCGCCTGGAGGCAAACCTCCAGGGCCTGGAGCGTCAGTTGCGCGAGGGGCTCAATGCAATTGCAAGGTCGAACTGATCTGGCTGATTGCATCGACCACGTGACGTGACCCTTGCTGGATCTCCATGATCACGGTACCGGCCTCGTTGGCCAGCTCCACGCCCAACCCCGTGCGCGACAGGCTCGACTGCATGCTGGCCACCGCCGTCAGTGACAGATCGTGATTCTGTCGCACCACCTCGACGATCTCCAGCGTGGCTTTGCTGGTCCGCGCCGCCAGGCTGCGCACCTCGTCAGCCACAACCGCGAAACCGCGCCCGTGCTCACCGGCCCGGGCGGCCTCGATGGCGGCATTGAGTGCCAACAGGTTGGTCTGGTCGGCAATCCCGCGAATGGTCAGGACGATCTTTCCGATCAGCTCCGACTGCTTGCTCACCGCATCGATGCTGCGCGCCGCGTCGTTGAGCTCCTCGGAAATCTGCTCGATCACCTGCACCGTCTGCTGCACCACCTGGGTTCCCTTGCGCGCGCAGGCGTCGGTCTGCACGGAGCTTGCGTGAGCCGCATCGGCCGCGCTCTGCTGGGTGCTGACCTGATTAGTGATGTCGCTGGCGAACTTGACCACCTTGTACAGGCGGCCCTTGCCATCGAAGATCGGATTATAGGAAGCCTCCAGGTACACCGTCTGGCCCTGCTTGTTGACCCGTTCGAAGCGGTGGGAGTGATACTCGCCCCGGTTGAGCGATGCCCAGAACTCCCGGTACTGGGGCGATTCACGCTCATGAGGCAGGCAGAACAACCCATGATGACGCCCCGTGACCTCCTCCAGGCGATAGCCCATGGTATCGAGGAAGTTCTGGTTGGCCTTGATCACCCGCCCCTCGGGGGTGAACTCGATCACCGCCATCGAGCGACCGATGGCCTTGAGCAGGCTTTCGCTCTCATGCTCTTCGTTGACCCTGCGGGTGATGTCGGCCGCGACCTTGATCACGCTGGTAACCTGCTGTTGATCATCGAGCACTGGCATGTAGCTCGCCTCCAGCCACACCTCGCGCCCGGACTTGTCGATACGTTCGAACGTACCGCTGATCGCCTTGCCCTGCCCCAGCTCGTGCCATAGCTGCTGGTACTCGGCGCTCTTGGCATAGGTTGGGTCGCAGAACAGACGGTGGTGCTTGCCGCGGATCTCATCGGCGCTGTAGCCCATCGTTGCGCAGAAGTGGTCGTTGGCGTCGAGGATGGTGCCATCCGGGGCGAACTCGATCATCGCCATGGAGCGACTGATCGCGGCCAACTTGGCTTCCATGCCTGCCAGTGCCTGGCGGCTACGCTGAATCTCGATCAGGTCGGACTTGCGATGGTACTCGAACATGCGCCGGGCCTCCTTGTGTGCGCAGGGGTTTCCTGAGCATAGATGGGCCCCGCCGCCATGCAAGCGATCTGATATCACCTTGTGATTAGGCGGTTTCGAAGGGTGATTCGACCACACCCGCACCCGGTCAGGTGCTTTCCCGCACCACCAACTCGAAGCCCATGTCCTGCTGCCGCTCCACGTCCCGCTTGCCGTCGAGCAGACTCAACAGCGCCTGCGCGGCAGTGCGCCCCACAGCGGCCCTTGGCGTACGGATCGAGGTCAGGCGCGGCACCATGTGCGCCGAAGCCGGCAGGTCGTTGAAGCCGACCATCGCCACCTGCCGCGGAACCTCGACACCTTGGCGCAACGCCTGGAGCACCGCGCCCTGGGCCAGGTCATCGTTGCAGAAGAACAGGCCGTCGACATCCGGTGCCTTGGCCAGCAAACGGCTAAACAGCTCGCCACCAAGGCCGATCGATGAGGGTTGTGGGTCCAGCATCTCCAGCTCCGGCGCCTGCAAGCCGGCCTCCAACAAGGCCTGGCGAAACCCCTCGGCGCGCTGCATCACCCGCGGATCGAGCTGCGCCGCGATGAAGCCCAGGCGCCTGCGGCCACGCTCAATGAGGTGGCGAGCGGCGGCGCGACCCGCCTGCTGCTGCGAAAACCCCACCGACAGGGCGCCCGGCTCCCCGCCAAGCTCCATCATGTGGACACAGGGCACGCCGCTGGCTGCGAGCATCTGCCGCGAAGCATCGCTGCGCTCGAACCCGGTCAGCAGGATGCCGCAGGGCTGGTAGGCCAGGTAGTTGCGGATCAGGTTCTCTTCCTCGGCGCTGTCGTAGTGATAGTTGCCGATCAGCACTTCCAACCCGCGTGGACGCATCACCTCGTGAATCGCCTCCAGCGTGTCGATGAACAGTTGGTTGGACAGCGATGGAATCAATACCACCACCGACTGGCTGCGTGCCGATGCCAGGGCACGGGCGGCCGGGTTGGCCACGTACCCCAGGCTCGCTGCGGCGGCAATGACCTTTTCCACCAACTCCGGTGCAACCGTGCTGACGCCGCGCAGCGCGCGCGAAGCGGTAATGGGAGAAACCCCTGAAAGCCTGGCGACTTCGGCCAGAGTGGGACGACCTGTGGTGCGGGAGCCGGTGCGGGTCATGAATGTTGTAATTTTACTACTTGCAAGAAGTGGGAACGGTCACTAAGGTAGCGCTGTCTCAGGACGCAGGCAACGTAATAATTGCCGCAGCATCCATACTGCGTATCACAAGATCAATAACACCCGGGAGGGTGGCGCTTGCACCACTGCTCGTCGAGAGCAAGACAGCGCTGTCTTACCCCGCAGGAGGTACCGATGAACCTTTCCCCTTGCGCCATCGTGGTCATGGGCGTGGCAGGCTGCGGCAAAAGCTGCGTCGGCCAGGCCGTTGCTGCGCGTAGTGGCGGACGCCTGATCGAGGGCGACGCCTTCCACCCTGCCGAAAACATCCAGAAGATGAGCGCCGGCATTCCCCTGGACGACAACGACCGTGCCGGTTGGCTGGTACGCCTGGGCGAAGAGCTGCAGGCCATTCTCCAGGCCGGCGAACGCCCGATCCTCACCTGCTCGGCGCTCAAGCGCCGCTACCGCGACACCCTGCGCCAGGCCGTGCCAGGCCTGGGCTTCGTCTTTCTCGAATTGAGCCCTGAAGAGGCCGAGAAACGCGTGCTCGCACGCCCCGGCCACTTCATGCCGGCAAGCCTCATCAGTAGCCAGTTCGCGACCCTCGAGTCGCCGCGTGGCGAACCGCTCACGCTGGCGCTGGACGCCACGCGTCCAATCGAAGCACTTGCCGAATCCGTGCACGACTGGCTAAAGCCCTGCGGTGACCGGCACCTGGCGCGAACTGCCTGATCCGGCGGTTTTCCGGCTCACCAAAGACAGCGCTGTCCCGACGCCTGCGGGCGTCAAAAGTTCACTCAAGTTTCGCCATTACAACAACGACAAGACCGAGGCATAGACACCATGTTCGGACTGGCTACTGATACCTACCTGCTGCTCGACGCGCTCGTTACCATCGTCGGGCTCATCCTGCTGATCACCCATTTCAAGGTCCACCCCTTCGTCGCCCTGACCCTGGCCGCAGGCTTTCTCGGCCTGACCTCCGGCATGCCGGTGGCCAAGGTCATGAAATCGTTCCAGGACGGCTTCGGCGGCGTGCTCGGCTTTGTCGGCATCGTCCTGGCGCTGGGGACCATGCTCGGCAAGCTGATGGCCGACTCCGGCGGCGCCGACCAGATCGCACAGACGCTGATCCGAGCCTTCGGCAAGCAGAAAGTGCATTGGGCGATGATGTTCGCCGCATTCCTGGTGGGCATCCCACTGTTCTTCGAGATCGGCTTCGTGCTGCTGATCCCGCTGGTATTCATCGTCGCCCGCCGCTCCGGGGTGTCGCTGGTGAAGATCGGCATCCCGCTGCTGGCAGGGCTCTCGGTGGTGCATGGCCTGGTGCCGCCGCACCCTGGGCCATTGCTGGCGATCGGCATTTTCCACGCCGATATCGGCAAGACCATCTTCTACGGCCTGCTGGTGGCGCTGCCTACTGCAGTCATCGCCGGGCCGCTGTTCGGTAACTTCATCTCCCGCTACATTCCGGGCAACCCGTCCCAGGAGCTGATGGACCAGATCGCCCGCGACTCCGACCAGAAAAACCTGCCCAGCTTCACCATCACGCTGGTCACCGTGCTGCTGCCAGTGGCGCTCATGTTGCTCAAGACCTTTGCCGACGTGGTACTCCCGACTGACCATATCGTGCGTCAGTGGATGGACCTGATCGGCCACCCCATCACCGCGCTGCTCGCCGCCTTGCTCCTGGCGTTCTACACCTTCGGTTCGGCCCGCGGTTTCAGCCGTCAGCAGATCATGAAGATGCTCGACCAGAGCCTGGCGCCCACCGCGGCGATCGTGCTGATCGTCGGTGCAGGCGGCGGCTTCAAGCAGATGCTGGTGGACACCGGCGTTGGCAACGTGATCGGACAGATGGCCGTGCAGGCTGAAATTTCACCCATCATGCTGGCCTGGCTGGTGGCGGCGGTGATCCGCATCGCTACAGGTTCGGCAACCGTGGCGACCATCACCGGCGCCGGTATCGTCGCGCCGGTGATCGAACTGGTGCCGGGGGTGAACCGTGAGCTGCTGGTACTGGCCACCGGCGCCGGCTCGCTGATTCTGTCCCACGTCAACGACGCCGGGTTCTGGCTGGTCAAGCAGTACTTCAACATGACCGTGGCCGAGACCTTCAAGACCTGGAGCATGATGGAAACCATCCTGTCCGTGGTCGGCATCATCTTCATCATGCTGTTGTCGATGGTGGTGTGACCGTCGGTCGGGATGATGGCACCTTGCTGAGCAGGACGGGGCCCAAGAGAAAGATGCCCCTGTCCTGCGCAAAGGAGTTTGCCCCATGAAGCGATCCCTGCCCCGTACCTGCCTGCTCGCCGCCCTGCTCTGCTCACCACTGGCCATGGCGGTTGGCACCGGCACCACCTACCCGGACGATCCACATAACCCCGCGCCACAACCTGGTGTAGACAGCACCCTCAACCCGGTTGAGAAACCCATGCCGCGCGATACCGACCCGCGGATTCAGGGCAATGACCCGGAAAGCCCGCCGGCTCGGCAGAATGACAACCGCGACCTGCCCGGGATGGACGGCAGCGGCTCGGAGGGTAATGGTAGCCAGGGCGGCGGTGGCAAGCCCTGACGGTCACCACTACCGCTTGTCCGGCCTGCTCAACCCCAGCTTTTCGATCTTGTAGCGGAGCATGCCGCGTGACGGCCCCAGCAAGCGTGCCGACTTGGTGACATTCCGGTCGGTGCGCTCAAGGGTTTGGCAGGCCCTGTCGCGGTCCATGTCCGGCAGGCTGGCTCCGACCTCGAGGCGCTGGGGTTCGTATACAGCGTGATGAGCCATGAAACGGCTGCGAGGTGTGCTTGAGCCTCTCCATGACCGGCGGTATTGCCCAACGCCCAACGCGCGCCTTATCCGGTCGGGTGAGGCTCTGATCAGCGCCCCATCACCTCCACCACCCAGTCGATGAACACTCGCAACCGCGCGCCCACATGCCGATTCGGCGGATAAGCGACGTACAACGGCATCGGCTCCAACTGCCAATCTTCGAACACCCGCACCAGCGCACCACTGGCCAGTGGCGCGCGGGCCATGTAGTCCGGCAGCCACAGCACCCCAAGCCCAGCTACCCCGGCCGCTAGGTAGGCGTTGCCATCGTCCACCGCCAGCACCTGGGTACCGCGGACCTGCAGCCGCTCGGTGCCGCGAACGAGGGCATAGGGCAGCGGTTTGCCGGTACGTGCCCAGAGAAAACCTACCGTACGGTGGTCAGAACCCTCCAGGTCCGAAGGGTGGGCAGGAGTGCCAAGGCGTTCGAGGTAAGCCGGCGCCGCATACACCCCCAACTGCAGGTCGGCAACCTTGCGCGCCATCAGCGACTGGTCCAGCAGTTCGCCTCCGCGCACCACGCAATCGACATGCTCGCCAATGATGTCGACGATACGATCGCTGACGCCCATGTCGATCTGGATGTCCGGGTAGCGGGCATGGAAGTCCGGCAGGGCCGGCACCAGCACAAGGCTTGCCAACGGGCTCGGTACATCGACCCGCAACTTGCCTCGCGGCAGGCCGGCAGCGCCGCTGAGGCTACTCTCCGCATCCTCGAGCTCCGCCAACAGGCGCAACACCCGCTGGTAGAACTGCTCGCCATCGCGGGTCACGCTCACTTTGCGCGTGGTGCGGTTGAGCAGGCGCACGCGCAGGCGGGTTTCCAACTGCTGCACCAGCTGGGTCACACTGGTGCGGCTCATGTGCAGCGTCTCTGCAGCCTTGGTGAAACTGCCCGCCTCTACCACCCGCGCAAAGGCACGCATTGCGTCGAACCGGTCCATCAGCGCCTCGATTGTTTGGAATCAACAAACAATGATAACCAGACTGGCACGTTTATCGAACAGGTCTGGGCTCGTACAGTCGCCCCATCACCCCCTTGATGGAGAAAACACCATGAACCAGCGCGACGTCGTATTCCCTGCTGGCCGTCAGGCCCTGTACGACATCAATCACTACTCCCCGGCCGCGCGCAGCAACGGCTTGCTGTTCGTCTCCGGGCAAGTTGGCAGCCGCGAGGACGGCTCACCCGAGCCGGGCCTGGAAAACCAGGTGCGCCGGGCCTTCGCCAATCTCGAGGCGATTCTCGCCGCCGCCGGTTGCAGCTTCGCTGACGTGCAGGACGTGACCCTGTTCATCGTCGACCCACAAAACAAGTTCCAGGCCATCTGGGACTTGGTGCGCGCTGAATTCTGGGGGTCAGCACCTTACCCAACGGTAACGGCTGTCGGGGTAACCTGGTTGTACGGCTTCGATTTCGAGATCAAGGTGGTGGCGCGGTTGCCGCAGTGATGTAGGGAGGCAGATGGCCCTATCGCGGGGCAAGTCGAGGCCATCTGCCTCCACAACGATTAAGACAGTCACATTCCCCTGCTCTACTCCCCTCACGCGGCCCGCAGCCTGCGAGCTCGGACGAAATGCGCATCGCGCCCTTTCGATATGCGGCAAGTGAAGGCACAATGCGTGTCCTTTTTTTGGCCGGCCTGGCCGGGGGCCTTTGAAATGATCAAGACGCCGTACTACCTCATCGACAAACCCAAGCTGCTGGGCAACCTGGAGAAGATCGCCTACGTGCGCGAACACTCCGGCGCCAAGGCCTTGCTCGCCCTCAAGTGCTTCGCCACCTGGTCGGTATTCGACCTGATGGAGCAGTACATGGACGGCACCACCTCCTCCTCGCTCTACGAGCTCAAGCTCGGCCGCCAGAAGTTCGCCGGCGAGACCCACGCCTACAGCGTGGCCTGGGCCGACGATGAGGTCGAGGAAATGCTGGAGAACTGCGACAAGATCATCTTCAACTCCATCGGCCAGCTCCAGCGCTTCGCCGAGCAGTCCGAAGGCAAGACCCGCGGCCTGCGCGTCAACCCGCAGGTGAGCAGCTCCGACTACCTGCTGGCCGACCCGGCGCGTCCGTTCAGCCGCCTGGGCGAATGGGATCCGGAAAAGATCGAAAAGGTGATCGGCACGATTTCCGGCTTCATGTTCCACAACAACTGCGAAAACGGTGACTTCAGCCTGTTCGACAAGATGCTCTCGCACATCGAAGAGCGCTTCGGCCATTTGCTGCACCAGGTCCAGTGGGTCAGCCTCGGCGGCGGCATCCACTTCACCGGCGAAGGCTACGCACTCGACGCTTTCTGCGCCCGCCTGAAAGGCTTCTCCGAGAAGTACGGCGTGCAGGTCTACCTGGAGCCCGGTGAAGCGGCGATCACCAACAGCGCCTCGCTGGAAGTCACCGTGCTCGACACGCTCTACAACGGCAAGCACCTGGCCGTGGTCGACAGCTCCATCGAAGCGCACATGCTCGATCTGCTGATCTACCGCCTCAACGCCAAGATGGCCCCCAACGACGGCGAGCACACCTACATGGTCTGCGGCAAGTCGTGCCTGGCCGGCGACATCTTCGGCGAATACCAATTCGATCGTCCTCTGGCCATCGGCGATCGCCTGTCGTTCATCGACGCGGCGGGCTACACCATGGTCAAGAAGAACTGGTTCAACGGTCTGAAGATGCCGGCCATCGTCGTCAAACAGCTCGACGGCAGCGTCGAGGTCAAGCGCGAGTTCGGTTTCGAAGACTACGTTTCCAGCCTGTCGTAAGACCGGCTTTCAGTAAGGAGCAAGGGATAAATTGAAGAAGAACGTTCTTATCATTGGTGCAGGAGGTGTCGCCAAGGTGGTGGCCCACAAGTGCGCACAGCATAACGACGAACTCGGTCGTATTGCGATTGCGTCACGGAACATCTCCAAATGCCAGGCCATCATCGACAGCGTCAAGGCCAAGGGTAGCCTCAAGGTACCCGCAGACATCCAGGCCTTCTCGCTCAACGCCCTCGATGTCGAGGCGACCAAGGCACTGATCCGCGAGACCGAATCGCAGATCGTGATCAACGTCGGTTCCGCCTTCCTCAACATGTCGGTGCTGCGTGCCTGCATCGATACCGGTGTCGCCTATCTCGATACCGCGATTCACGAAGAACCGGGCAAGATCTGCGAAACCCCGCCCTGGTATGGCAACTACGAGTGGAAGCATCTCGAGGAGTGCCAGCAGAAGAACATTACCGCCATTCTCGGTGTCGGCTTCGACCCGGGTGTGGTGAACAGCTACGCAAAACTCGCGCAGCAGCAGTATTTCGACCGCATTGATTCGATCGACATTCTCGATGTCAATGCAGGTTCCCACGGCAAGTACTTCGCCACCAACTTCGACCCGGAAATCAACTTCCGCGAGTTCACCGGGCAGGTATGGAGCTGGCAGAACAGCCAGTGGACCAGCAACACCATGTTCGAGGTCAAGCGCACCGACGACCTCCCGGTGGTGGGTTCGCAGAACCTCTACCTGACCGGTCACGATGAAGTACATTCGATCTCGAAGAACCTGAACGTACCCAATGTGCGTTTCTGGATGAGCTTCGGCGAACACTACATCAACGTGTTCACCGTGCTGAAGAACCTCGGCCTGCTCTCCGAGCAACCGGTCAAGACCGCCGAAGGCCTTGAAGTCGTGCCGCTGAAAGTGGTCAAGGCCGTACTGCCCGATCCGGCTTCCCTGGCTCCGGGCTACACCGGCAAGACCTGCATCGGCGATCTGGTCAAAGGCACCAAGGACGGCCAGGCACGCGAAGTGTTCATCTACAACGTCGCCGACCACGAAGAAGCCTACGCCGAGACCGACAGCCAGGGCATCTCCTACACCGCTGGCGTGCCGCCAGTGGCCGCAGCCCTGCTGGTCGCCCGCGGCGAGTGGGATGCAGGGCGCATGGTCAACGTCGAGGAACTGCCCGCCGAGCCGTTCCTCAAGGCGCTGGACGTGATGGGCCTGCCGACCCGCGTCAAGGATGAAAAAGGCGATCGTCCATGGGACGCTGAAGCCTAAGCAGCAAAACGAAGGGGCGCCCGTTCAGACTGTGTGAAAACACACTGACAAGCCTTAGACCAGACGCCCCGACTTGTTCGGGGCGTTTGTTTTTGTGCTGAAAAAGGCTCTTCAGCCCATCAGTTGCATCATTTTCTTGGCACCCAGGACGCTGATCGCTCGCTTGAGGTTGTAAGCGGTCACGGCCAGCGACATCTCAGCTCTTGTCCCTTCGAGTTGTCGCAGCAGGAAGCGCCCGTTCCCAAATAACCATTGTTTGAGATTGCCAAACGGGTGCTCCACGATGGATCTGCGCCGTTCCATCATCTCTGGATGCAGTTGCATCCGCTGCGCCATACGCTCAAAGGCTTCCTCTTGAGCGTGACGTGAGACATAGCGGCGCTTGGCCGTCGTGCATTGGGCTTTCAGCGCGCACCCGGCACAATCACTGATCGCCGCCTGGTAGATCCGGTCGCCCTTGTGGCGCTGCTTCAGCGTTAGCCACTGACC
>NZ_JAYFUI010000198.1:0-7354 GCF_034961125.1 Pseudomonas machongensis
CACCCTTTGCAGCGATGGTATGACTGGGCCGGAGGGCACAGATGCCTGCGCGCGCCTTGCAATGGCGCGTTTACGACATTGTGGTGCAGGTACCATGGCGCCCCTGCAGGAGCGGGCTCGCCCGCGAAGAGGGCGGTACTGACACCCCACACCGGCCTGTATAGGCAACTGCTGAATCGATGGTTTAGAGTGCTGCCTTGCGTCGTAAAAAGGACAGGCGTCATGACCGATAACAACCAACAATTCGCCAGCGACAACTATTCCGGCATCTGCCCCGAAGCCTGGGCGGCGATGGAAAAGGCCAACCAGGGCCATGAGCGCGCCTACGGCGACGATCAGTGGACTGAACGCGCCTCGGAATACTTCCGCAAGCTGTTCGAGACCGACTGCGAGGTGTTCTTCGCCTTCAACGGCACCGCCGCCAACTCCCTGGCCCTGGCCTCGCTGTGCCAGAGCTACCACAGCGTGATCTGCTCCGAGACCGCCCATGTCGAGACCGACGAATGTGGCGCGCCGGAGTTCTTTTCCAACGGCTCCAAGCTGCTGACCGCACGCAGCGTCAATGGCAAGCTGACCCCGGACTCGATCCGCGAGGTCGCGCTCAAACGCCAGGACATCCACTATCCGAAGCCGCGCGTGGTCACCATCACCCAGGCCACCGAAGTCGGCAGCGTGTATCGCTCCGACGAGCTCAAGGCGATCAGCGCCACCTGCAAGGAACTGGGCCTGAACCTGCACATGGACGGCGCACGCTTCTCCAACGCCTGTGCGTTCCTCGGCTGTTCGCCGGCGGAGCTGACCTGGAAGGCGGGCGTCGATGTACTGTGCTTCGGGGGCACCAAGAACGGCATGGCGGTGGGCGAGGCGATCCTGTTCTTCAACCGCGAACTGGCCGAAGACTTCGACTATCGCTGCAAGCAGGCCGGGCAACTGGCCTCGAAGATGCGCTTTTTGTCGGCGCCCTGGGTCGGGCTGCTGGAAGACGGCGCCTGGTTGCGTCACGCAGAACATGCCAACCACTGCGCGCAATTACTGGCTTCGCTGGTCCGTGATCTGCCGGGTGTCGAACTGATGTTCCCGGTGGAAGCCAACGGGGTGTTCCTGCAACTGCCGGAGTTCGCCATCGAGGCCCTGCGTAACAAGGGCTGGCGCTTCTATACCTTCATTGGCAGCGGCGGCGCACGTTTCATGTGCTCATGGGATACCCAGGAAGCACGCGTGCGAGAGCTGGCGGCGGATATCCACGCGATCATCAACGGCTAAGCGAGAAGGCTGGCGGCGGGAGCGGGCTGTCCCACTCCCCGCAAAACGCGTCAGTTCAAGATCATCAGCAGGACAGTCGTCCTGCCTCGAGCCTGGTTCAGGCCTCGCCAATGGTCCGGGCGATAGCGTCCACCGCAGCATCCACCTTCGCCTGGGTGCGCTCCAGCGTCTGCGCGTGCTCGCGCTGCAACTCGATCTGCTTGGAGCACAGGTTCAAAGCTGCCAGCACCAGCAACTTGTCGCCGATCAATGTGGGGTAGTTGCGCTTGGTCTCGGCCAGAGCGACGTTGAGCATGCGCACGGCCTGCGAGAGCGTCTCTTCCTGGCCCTCGGGCGCCTTCAGCGAGTAGTCGGTGCCGAGAATGTTCACCACATTGATCGGCTGCGCTTGCAGTCTCATGCGCCTACGACACCTGCACTGGCACGCTCGACCAGCGCCTGGATACGTGCGGCGGTAGCGCCGTGCTTCTCTTCCTGCTCCATCAGCGACAGCTGCAGGGTCTCGTTCTCTTCCTTGGCCTGGGCCAGTTCCTGATCGAGCTTCTGGTTCTGCTCGGTCAGTTGCGCGTTCTTGTGCATCAGGTCGCCGACCAGTTGCTCCAGTTGATTCAGGGATGCTTCCAACATGCGTCTATCTCGGTTGTTGCAAAGGGCGCACACGATAAAGAAAAGCTCGCGCCCCCGCCATTAAAAATCAGGTAAGGGAGGGTGTGTTCCGGCAGATTGACAGGCTTGCGGGCACCTTGTTCCGGCCTGGATCAACCGCCTGTCAGGAAGAACGAGTGTAAATCCTCGTTTAGCCCCCCGTTGCCTAAAGACTCGTGCGTTCCGACCGATAGGCAGGTAGGTCAAATTCCTTCGCATGGACGCGAGCCTCCCCTCCGGATCTCGACGTCATGTCCCTACGCAATCTGAATATCGCCCCACGCGCCCTGCTCGGCTTTTCCCTGATCGGTGTGCTGATGCTTAGCCTGGGTATTTTTTCCCTCATCCAGATGGGCAACATCCGGCAGGCGGGCATCATCATCGAGCAGGTCAATGTCCCGAGTATCAAGCTGCTGGATGAAATGACCGCGCTCAACCTGCGCTTGCGCACCCTGTCCTATCGCCTGCTGGTCAACCGGGATTCCCAGGCCGATACCATGCGCCTGATGGACGAACGCAACGCCCAGATCGACAAGGCCCGCAGCGCCTATGCGCCACTGATCGCCGAGCCTGAGGAACAGGCTGCATTCGACCAGTTCGGCCAGTTGCTGACCCAGTACCGCCAGCTCGAAGCGCGCATGCGCAGCCTGAGCCAGGCCGGCCAGCTCGACCCTATGCGCGAGATGCTCAACCGCGACCTGCTGGCCAACTCGGACCAGATCAACAAGGCCATGGAACACCTGCTGCAGATCAACACCGCGCAGACGCGCAAGACCAACGAGGAAGCCGCACGCCAGTACGACAGTGCCTTCATGCTGGTGATCGGCCTGCTGGTCGCTGCCACAGTGCTCACACTGCTGTTCGCCCTGATCCTGACTCGCAGTATCGTGCGTCCGATCGACGACGCCCTGCGCGCCGCCGAGCAGATCGCCGAAGGCGATCTCACCCAACGCGTCACCACCGACGGCACCGACGAAGCCGCTCGTCTGCTGCAGGCCATGGCCAAGATGCAGGACAAGCTGCGCGACACCCTGCAACTGATCGCAGGCTCTGCCACCCAGCTCGCCTCGGCCGCCGAGGAGCTCAACAGCGTCACCGACGAAAGCGCGCGCGGCCTTGCCCAGCAGAACAACGAGATCCAGCAGGCAGCGACTGCGGTTACCGAGATGACCAGCGCTGTCGAAGAGGTCGCACGCAATGCCGTCAGCACCTCGGAGGCCTCGGGTGAAGCCAGCCGCTCCGCTGGCGATGGCCGCGACCTGGTGATCGAGACGGTCGGCGCCATCGAGCGCATGAGCAGCGACGTGCAGACCACCGCCAGGCTGATCGAGGACCTGGCCGGGCAGTCCCGCGATATCGGCAAGGTGCTGGACGTGATCCGCGGCCTGGCCGACCAGACCAACCTGCTGGCACTCAACGCCGCCATCGAAGCGGCACGTGCCGGTGAAGCTGGACGGGGCTTCGCGGTGGTAGCCGACGAGGTGCGGGCATTGGCTCACCGCACCCAGCAGTCGACCAGCGAGATCGAGCGGATGATCGGCAGCATCCAGGGCGGCACCGAGCATGCGGTGGAATCGATGCGCACCAGTACCGATCGAGCCGAATCGACCCTGAACATCGCTCGCGGCGCTGGCCTTGCATTGGACACCATCACCAGCGCCGTGGCGCAGATCAACGAACGCAACCTGGTGATCGCCAGCGCTGCCGAGGAGCAGGCCCAGGTGGCCCGCGAGGTGGACCGCAACCTGGTGAACATCAATGACCTGTCGGTGCAGAGCGCGACCGGCGCACACCAGACCAGTATGGCCAGCGCCGAGCTGTCACGTCTGGCGGTGGATCTGAACGGGTTGGTGGCGCGGTTCAGGACCTGAACACGCAAATCCTGCAGGAGAGGCGGTTCGCCGCTCCTGCAGGTACGGTGCAACGGATCAATACTCGATCCGCACATCCCCCTTGGGCACGCTGCAGCATGACAGGATGTACCCTTCGGCTTCGTCTTCCTCGGTGATCCCGCCGTTGTGGTCCATCTCTACCTCACCGCCGAGCTTGAGCACCTTGCAGGTGCCGCAGATGCCCATGCCGCAGGCCTTGGGAATCATCAGCCCGACCTTCGCCGCCGCCGCGTGCACCGTCTCGCCCGGGGCGATGCGGATGCTCTTCTCGCTGCCGACGAACTCCACCAGGTTGAGGTCGGCCACATCCACTTCCGGCGCCTCGGCGGCCGCTTCGGCGTGCTCGACCGCATCGGCCTTGGCCTCGGCCGGCGTCGCACCGAACGATTCCTCGTGGTAGTTCTTCATGTCGAAGCCGACCGCTTCGAGCATGCGCTTGACCGCGTTCATGTAGGGCGTCGGGCCACAGCAGAAGATCACCCGCTCGAGATAGTCCGGCGCGATAAGCTCCATCAGCCGTTGGTTCAGGTAGCCGCGATAGCCCGCCCAGGGCTCGCCCAGGCCGTGCTTCTCGCAAATGATGTGCAGGCTGAAGTTGGGGATGCGCGAGGCCATGTGTTCCAGCTCGCGGTGATAGATGATGTCCTTGGGTGAGCGGGCGCTGTGCACGAACACCATGTCGACGTTGGCGTTGGTGTCGTAGAACCAGCGCGCCATGGACATCACCGGGGTGATGCCGACGCCGCCGGAAAGGTACAGCGCCTTCGCGGCCGGGAAGTCGATGGCGTTGAACAAACCGACCGGGCCGTGTACGGGAAGCTCTGCGCCCTCGTGCATGGTGTCGTGGAGGAAGTTCGACACCAGCCCGCCAGGCACGCGCTTGACCGTGATCGAGAAGCTGTAGGGGACTGAAGGCGAGCTGGAGATGGTGTAGGAACGCATCACCGGCTTGCCTTCGATCTCCAGCTCCAGCGTCACGAACTGGCCCGGCTTGAAGAAGAACATGATTGGCTGGTCGGCCATGAAGCAGAAGGTGCGCACGTCCCAGGTCTCCTGGATGACCTTGACGCAGCGCACGATGTGGCGGCCGTTGGCCCAGGTCTGGGTGGTGACCGGATTGAGGAAGGTTTCGGACATGTTCTTCTCCAGCAGCCGACTATCGGCCTTCTTATGGCTGCGATAATGCGCAACGCCGAGACGTCGCACATTCCCATCCGCGACATCGGCGTGCTTATCGCGACCAGCCCCGAGGTACAAGGGCTGGCGCGTCGGAATTCGATTCGGCCATGTCGCCCATGGATATGGTTCGCGAACGGCGCGAACGCACACTCCTCGGCAAATAGAACCGCTGTTCTTTCGCTGACAGCCTTGCGCCAACCACAACAACGATTAGCCACCTTTCGCCGGCCGACAACGGCCTTGAGGATATAACGATGGACGTCACCGCAACCCTGAGCCTGGGCGATCCACTGGAACCTGCACGCAAGGCCACCGCCGAGATGCTGCAGACCCGCGAGCGGACCTACTCGCTGCCGCAGCCGTTCTACTGCGACGAGCGCCTGTTCCAGATCGACATGCAGGAGATCTTCCACAAGGAGTGGCTGATCGCGGGAATGACCTGCGAGATTCCGGCGAAAGGCAACTACCTGACCCTGCAGATCGGCAAGAACCCAGTGATCGTGATTCGCGGCACCGAAGGCAAGGTCCACGCCTTCCACAACGTCTGCCGCCACCGCGGTTCGCGCCTGTGCGTCAGCGACAAGGGCAAGGTGGCCAAGCTGGTCTGCCCATACCACCAGTGGACCTACGAGCTCGACGGCCGCCTGCTGTTCGCCGGCACCGAGATGGGCGCCGACTTCGACATGAATCAGTACGGCCTCAAGCCGATCAACGTGAAGACCGCTGGCGGCTACATCTTCATCAGCCTGGCGGAAAATCCGCCGGCCATCGACGAGTTCCTCGCCACGCTCGACCACTACATGGAACCGTACGACATGGAGAACGCCAAGGTGGCCGTGCAGACCACCTTGATGGAAAAGGCCAACTGGAAGCTGGTCCTGGAAAACAACCGCGAGTGCTACCACTGCAACGGTTCGCACCCCGAATTGCTCAAGACCCTGCTGGAGTGGGACGACACCAACGATCCGCGCGCCGACCAGGCGTTCAAGGACCACGTCGCCGCGTCCGCCGCTGCCTGGGAAGCCGAGAAGATTCCGTACCTGCACAAAAGCCATGGCCTGCGTAACCGCATCGTGCGCATGCCGCTGCTCAAGGGCACCGTATCGATGACCATGGACGGCAAGCAGGCGTGCAAGAAGCTCATGGGCCGCATCAAGAACCCCGACCTGGGTTCGATGCGCATCCTGCACCTGCCGCACTCTTGGAACCACTGCATGGGCGACCACATGATCGTCTTCACGGTGTGGCCGATCAGCGCCCAGGAAACCATGGTCACCACCAAGTGGCTGGTGCACAAGGATGCCGTCGAAGGCGTCGATTACGACCCTGAGCAGATGCGCAAGGTGTGGGACGCCACCAACGACCAGGACCGCCGCCTGGCCGAAGAGAACCAGCGCGGGATCAACTCCACCGCCTACCAGCCGGGCCCGTACTCCAAGACCTACGAGTTCGGTGTGGTCAACTTCATTGACTGGTACAGCAACCGCGTCCTGGCCAACCTGGGTGCAGAGCCCGCGCCATACCTGAAGGAAGTCAAGGTTCAGTAAGCCTTCACGGAGGGTGATAAACGCCACGGCCGAGTGATCGGCCGTGGCGTTTTACATTGCAATCCAGAGGAACTGAACATGTTATCCACAGAGTTGTTCAGCTGGGCTGTGGACAGGAATCGAATATCTGCCGAAAGCCGATTGATCATTATTTAATCAAATCCTTACAAGCCTTTGATTCAAAGGCCTGCAGGCAATATCGAACACCTTGTCCACAGATACGCCAACAGATTTTGTGAGCACATGCAGGTCTGTTGGAAAAGTGCTGTGGATAATGGCCCAGGAGCCTTATCAATCATGATCTTGAGAGCGATCATCGGGATTTTGATCAATTATTGATCATTATCTTGCAGGCCAATGAAATCAAGGCATCTAGCGGTTGCCCAACATATTATCCACAGAGCCGCCAACAGTGATTGTGGGAAACATCATGGGTATGACCCGTGATTGCCACGGGCGATTCACGAAGCGGGCTGTATGTTTTTTGATCAATCCTCTACAGGCATTGATATCAAAGGTCTGTAGAGAAGCGCGAACACTTTATTCACAGGGTCGCGAACAGATTTGGTGGGCAACTCTCGTCTTGGTGAAGACCGGGCGTTCGGCGGGTGCGGTACCTCTAGGGGCAAATGTCTTGTTCAAAGTCTAAAGACCAGCCCAATCCCAGTGGGAGCAACTGTCTTGCTCAAAATCTAGAAGCCAGCCCAATCCCTGTGGGAGCGGCGGTTCGCCGCTGCGACTTGTCCCGCGAACACGGGCGTAGCCCGTGCCAGGCAGTGCGGTGTTCTTTTCGCGGGCAAGCCCGCTCCTACAAGCCCCAACCAGTCA